>JAVKSW010000311.1:0-4131 GCA_039583505.1 Bryobacteraceae bacterium
TTAACATTCTGGACGCAGCCGGGTTCCGCTGCTATACGCCGAAGGGCGCGTATTACATCATGTGCGACATCGGAGCACTCGATTTTCGCGAGGATGTGAGCTTTTGCCGGTATCTGGTGGAACACGTGAAGGTTGCGGCCGTGCCGGGCTCGAGTTTTTTCGCGAATCCCGCAGATGGCGCGCACCTGATCCGCTTTTGCTTTGCCAAGCGACCTGAAACGCTGGAAGCGGCGCGCGTGCGGCTCGGGGCGCTCCGGCGAGCAGCATCGAATTTGTAACCTATAAAAACTAAATACGTCTTGCACCGAGAAGGGTTGGTAGCAGGGGTGACTTCTTTTTATAGGTATAGCTCTCAACATGTACAGATTGGCTGTTCCCGTCTTTGTTTACACCGCGTTTTCGATCGTACTGTCCAGTTCACCCATGGCGCAGGCACAAGCCTTGCGTGGCGGCCCTCGCATAACGGATGCGATTGATGAATCGCAGCTAAAAACACTGCGCGGTAACACGCATCCCCTCGCCCGCGCTGAGTTCGATCAGGGCCTCGCGCCCGCGGATTTGCCTATGGAACAGATGCTGATGGTGCTCAGCCGCAGCGCCGAGCAGAAAGCGGCGATTGAAAGCCTCATTGCCCAGCAGCAAGATAAGTCATCCCCGAAATATCATCAATGGCTCACGGCGGAACAGTTCGGGCAGCAGTTCGGCGCTGCGGATCAGGACATCCAGACAGTGACTTCGTGGCTCGAATCGCAGGGATTCACGGTCACGGCAGTATCCAAGGGGAAAACAATCATCAAGTTTTCCGGGACAGCGAACCAGGTACAGAACGCATTCCATACCGGTATCCACAAATACGTCGTGAACGGAGCGGAGCACTGGGCCAATGCAAGCGACCCGCAGATTCCGGCTGCGTTGACGCCGGTCGTCGCGGGGGTCGTGACGATGCATAACTTCACGAAGAAATCGCAACTGATCAACTCGAATCGGCAGATCCCGTTCACCTATACTCCCGGGTCGGGACCGCAGTACACCATCTCGACGGGCAGTTACGCCTTGGCACCCGCTGACTACGCAACTATCTACAACATCAACCCGCTGTATCAGGCGGGGATCAACGGCGCGCGGGTAACGATAGCGGTAGTGGCCCGATCGAATATTCTGCTTTCCGACATCAACAGCTTTCGGAGCTACTTCGGGCTGTCGGCCAATCCTCCTGTAGTCGTCCTCACGAACAGCGATCCCGGCCGGCAGTCAGGTTCGGGCGATGAGGCGGAAGCGGTACTGGACGCTACCTGGGCGGGGGCGATCGGACCCAGCGCGACAGTAGACCTGGTGGTTTCCTCTTCGACGAACAGTACGGATGGCGTTGATCTTTCCGAGTTGTACATCATCGACAACAACGTCGGCGATGTGATGACGGAGAGTTACGGCGATTGCGAAGCCAACTACACACAGGCCGAAGCGGAATATTATGAAAGTTTGGCTCAGCAGGCCGCAGCCGAAGGAATTACCTACACAGTGGCGGCGGGCGATTCGGGAGCCGAAGGTTGCGACGACCCCAACTCCGAGGTGACGGCGACCGGACCGGTTTCGGTGAATATACTGGCGTCTACTCCGTATACTGTGGCGGTCGGCGGCACGCAGTTCAACGAGAACGGAAACTACTCGGCGTATTGGGCTTCGACCGACGGCTCGAACGGAGGCTCGGCTCTTTCCTATATTCCCGAGGATGTATGGAATGAGAGCTGCACGGTTGCCCAGTGCGGAAGCTCGAACGCAGGCATCTGGAGCGGCGGGGGCGGCGCCAGCACGCTGTTTTCGAAACCGTTCTGGCAAACCGGAGTCGCGGGTATACCGAATGACGGAGCGCGCGATGTGCCGGACGTGTCTTTAACGGCTGCAAGCCACGACTTCTATCTGCTGTGCCTGGACGATTCCTGCTCGGCCACTCGCCGGCGAGGCGCCAGTTTCTCGGGCGTGAGCGGCACGTCGGCCCCCACGCCCTCCTTTGCCGGAATTATGGCGCTGATCGTGCAAAAGATGGGTTCACGGCAAGGCGAGGCCGCGCCAACGCTCTACGCACTGGCGGCGCAGGAGAGTCTTGCGTCGTGCAAGGCCTCCGTCACATCCGGTTTACCGGCCGCGAACTGCATCTTCAACGATGTCGCAGTGGGGAACAACGCTGTTCCCGGAGAAACGGGTTATGGAAGCAACAGCGCAAAATATCAAGCGAGTGTGGGATACGACCTCGCGACCGGTCTCGGGTCCGTGAACGTATCGAACCTGGTAAATAGTTGGAGCGGCGCCGCAGCGGCCTCCCTGCCCGGCTTCCATATCTTCGTCGATCAGCCCGGTCCGCAGAATTCGACGTTCATCGGCTTGAGCACGTTCTCGGGATGGGCGCTGAATGACGATGCGGCGATCAGCGGAGTGCAAATCGCAGTCGACGGCGTGCCGTACGGGACGGCGACTTATGGGTTGAGCCGACCGGACGTTTGCAGCGTTTTTTCCGGCAGAGCCGGTTGTCCGAACGTGGGCTGGTCGATCTCGGTCGACAGCAGTCAGTTCGCCGATGGCAATCATCAGTTGGAGGTGACCGCGAGTTCCACGGCGGGACAGCATTACACAGCCTCAAGCCCATTCACGGTCGCGAACTGGAGCGCGACAGATCCGATGCTTGTCCATGTCGACATACCCGGCGCGAAGGTCCAGGCGTTCGCCGGATTGGTTAACTTTGGCGGATGGGCGATTAACAATACGGGAACTGTCGATAGCGTTCAGGTTTTGGTCGACGGAGCGGCTTATGGCAGCGCCAGTTATGGAGGAGCCCGGCCGGATGTGTGCGCGGCCTTCCCCGGGAGGTCGGGTTGCCCCAACGTGGGGTGGAATTTCGGACTTGACACCACTGCATTGACTGACGGGACTCACACGCTGGATGTGACGGGGTTCACCGCCACCGGGCAAAACACGACCGTGACGACAACGTTCACGACGTCGAACTTTTCGGGCACGCCGATCATCATCGGCATCGATCAGCCGAATTCACAATCGACGCCGTTCAGCGGCCCCGCTACTTTTGGCGGTTGGGCGATCGACAGCGCTAGTGGTGTGGCTATTTCGGGCGTCGCCGTATCTGTCGACGGAACGTCCTATGGAAATGCTTCTTACGGCGGAGCGCGGCCCGACGTGTGTACGGTCTTTCCCGGGAAGACGGGATGTCCCAATGTTGGCTGGAGCTTCATCCTCGATACCTCGACCATTGCAAATGGGAATCATATGATGGAGGTCACCGTCACATCTGCCACGGGCCAGCGGTTGACGGTCAGTTCGCCGTTCAGCGTCGCGAACACAACCACCGGAACTCCGCTGAAGATAAATATCGACCAGCCGACAGCGCAAAATGCCACCGTCACGGGATTAACCCTGTTCGACGGTTGGGCGATTGACGACAATGGCCCGATCAGCACTGTTGCGATTTCCGTCGATGGTGCTTCCAAGGGTAGCGCGGCGTATGGTGTCAGCCGGCCGGATGTTTGCAACGCCTTTCCAGCACGAGCGGGTTGTCCGAACGTCGGCTGGACCTTCCCCTTGGATACAACTCTGATTCCGGATGGTTCCCATACGCTGGCTGCCACCGGCACTTCAGCAAATGGCGATCACCTAACGGTCACCAGTACCATCACGGTTGCGAACTGGACCTCGGGGAACCCCATGAAAATCTCGATTGACATCCCCAATTCGCAAAGCGGAGCATTTAGCGGCACCGCCAACTTTGGCGGCTGGGCCATCAGCGACATTTCGGCCATCGCGGCCGTAGCTATTTCAGTGGATGGGGTGTCCTTCGGGAACGCACTGTACGGAGCAAGCCGGCCAGATGTGTGCGCGGTGCTTCCCGGAAGAGCAGGCTGTCCGAACGTGGGCTGGACTTTCGGGCTGGATACACAGCTACTTGCTAATGGAACCCACACCCTGGAAGTGACAGTCACATCGGCGGGCAACCAGCGTTCAACGGCGACCGCGATATTTCACGTCTCGAATTCGGGCCCGATTGTTGTTGAGATGGATCGACCGAATGCGCAAAGTGGAACCTTCAGCGGATCTGTGACGTTCGGCGGTTGGGCGCTCGATTCG
>JAVKSW010000312.1:0-1547 GCA_039583505.1 Bryobacteraceae bacterium
GTCTTCATCTCCGCAATGCGGCCGCGATGCAGAACCATTCCGCCCATGAGCTGCACGTCGAAGTGGCGCATATTGAGTACCCGGCGTCCGGCTTCGCGGCAGACGGCGAAGGCCTCAATGAGGATGTCGTCGACCGATGCGCCGTTCGCAATGCGCTGTTTGAAATCGATAGTTTTGGCAGCTAAGTCGGCATCGGAGAGCTGTTTAAGTTGCGGCTCAAGATCGTTGATCGCCGCCACAATCGGGCGCATGCGCTTGATTTCGCGGTCATGCTTGGTGCCAAAAACCTTGGCGAGCGCAGTGTCCAGCATAGGAGGGCGTGTATCTTTAGTGTAACCGCGCTGAGGGCGGTGTGGAGGAGTTTACCGCGCCGAAGGCGTGGCGTGTTCTAAGACTTCGATGCCAGACCATGGTCGTAAGACTCGGGTCAGGCGACACGCTCGCGCGCCGGCGATTCGAGCAGCGGCTTACCACAAATTTGTTCCAGTATCGACACCGGAGCATTCGCGGGATCGGCCATCGACTCCCGGGCGACGATGAAGGTCTGCTCAAGCGCGTGCTGGCCGGAGTGAACGGAGTGAGGCAACAGATCCGTGAAGGTCAGCCAAGTGGAGCCGGGCGGAAAATCGAAGCGATATCTGGGACAGTTTTTCTGAAAATCGCCATTGCGCTTCAAATATTCGTGAAAGCGAAGCATGAAGCGGTCGTAGGGTGAGCGGGCAACCACAGGGACGCCGAAGCCGCGAAGCAGCCGTGCGGAGTGGTTCAGGAGACGCTCACCAGCAGATCGAGCGCCGGTGACAACCTGATCCAATCCAGCGTCGCGCGCATACCGCTCGGCAACGACGCGAAACGGATCGGAGGTAACCCAGTTACGCGTCTTGTCCGGGTGAATATTGGTGAAAACGCGCAAAATCAGATCACCGTTGGTGGGCCGGGAGGGAAACGCATCCGTGTGGATGAGATCGTTGCGCTTGTTCAACGGAAGATCGCGAGATTGCTCCTCTAAAGGACGAAAGCTCGCGTAATCGAGCTTCCAGGCGGCAGCATATTGCGGAAGCAAATGGCTGGTGAATTCCACCACGGCACGAGAATATTCCCGGAGTGTGGTTTTCAGCCGGTCCGACTGGGCAGGGTCCATTCCGACTCCGGTCACGCGATCACTGCCCGGCCGGTATGCAATGTTCTTGTGAATAGCCCCGCCAGCGAAATTCAAATTGCGGAGAAAGTCCTTCGATTCCTCAGGCAAAGTGAACGGAGTGACGGGAAAAAAGAGGACGTTTCCAGTTTCGAGCTCAGCGCGATAATCGACCGATTCCGATGCAGGCCAGCTATCGATGGCGATGAACTTCATCACCACTAGAGTATCCGGGTTGCGGTTGCGTTCACCCGGCGCTAAGAGCCGATGCGGGCTCGGGGACTGAGGACGGTACGGGAACGCCGGCGTAGAGTGTTGCGGAATCGGCGGTGGCGCCGGATCCCCAGGTCCAGGTATAAGTTCCCGTGGCCACGCCCAGAGTGGCAAGGGTTTGGCTGTCAAATGTAGC
>JAVKSW010000312.1:1647-4102 GCA_039583505.1 Bryobacteraceae bacterium
GCGCCGGATCCCCAGGTCCAGGTATAAGTTCCCGTGGCCACGCCCAGAGTGGCAAGGGTTTGGCTGTCAAATGTAGCCGTGCTGGACAGCGGTGAGCCGGAAACGTAGCCGTGGGGAACGGCAATTGTGCCGGTGAACCCGAAGATAAATAGTAAATCGCCGGTACCGCTCGAGGCGAAGAGGAGATTGCCGCTGCCAAAGTTTATGGGCCCAGAAATACTGTTGTAGATATCGGCTACGCCCGCGTTGCCTTGTACCAAAATCGCCTCGTCCGACTGGACGAATGCACTAGAGTTGCCGCTGCCGGAGGAAGTCAGGCCGGCAAGATCTACCGTCCCGCTGCCGGTGGCGACCACATTGGGGCCGACCTGTTCGAGGGTCATGATGACTGCCGCATTGGCTGCGGGGCCACAGAAGAGTGCGGTCAGGATGCAACCGATGCACATTTGTTTGCTTTTCATTTGTTCCAATAGAATACTAGCCCGCACAGGCGAACCGCAAACGTTTCAGGTTTGCTCGTACTGGTGGTTCTAAAGCACGGAACATCAGAACAAGGGGGTGGGGCGTTCGCCGATTTTGTTCCAGGGTGGAAATGCCTGGGCCAGGTAGTAGCCGAGGGCGTCGCTGGTGTGGGTACGCGTGCGATCGGATTTGTCGAGTTCGGTGGTGGGTTGACCGAAGGAATCGGTGGACCAGCAGACGCGCTCAAGATCAGCAATCAGTTCTTTGCATTGGGGATGGATGTACAGGCGGGTATCGCCGGCAGCATTTTGCAAACGGCTGTTGACGACATTGACGCGATCGCGAATGCCGGGGTTGGCGGATGCGGCGTGGATGTGCACGACAGCCTGGCCGCGGAGTTGCGAGAAGAAATCGCGGATGAGGTTCCAATCAGTCAATGTGCCTGAGGTGCGGCGCTGATGGCCGCTGGCATCGCCGTAGACCTCGATGATGAGAGGGCCGCCGGGATGACGATAGGGCTGAATGCGCCGCCAGAAATGCTCACAGGCCATTAAGGTGTGGGCGTTTTCGAGAACGAGCTCATCGAGAACGTTTACGACGTCGCCGTCTCGCTGCGCGATGAGGGAACACATGGGGTTCACGTTGAAATCGAGGGACCAGATGAGAGGCGGGCGCGCGGAATCGCGCGTGCAGGGGCGTACGTTTTGCGCACGCGTGAAGCTGTGATAGGCGCGGCCGAGCGCGGCAGATTCGAAACTGGCTTCGAATTCCTGGCGATAGAGGCGGGGGTCGAGCTCAGAGGCGGCGCCGGCGAGTTCCTCGGGCGTGACGTTGCCGCCATCCAAGGTGGTGAAGTGAAAGGCTGCCCATTCGCGGTGAGATTGAGCGGCTTCGAAGCGGTCGTATAGGTGATTATGGCCCTGCGGGGTGCCGATGAAGAGGGCGCGACCACGGCGGTCGGCGAGAGCGGGACGAAGGATTTGGGACCAGACCTGAGGCTTCATGGTGGCAAACTCGTCGAGGACGACGAAGTCGAGGCCGTTGCCGCGAAGTGCATCGACATGATCGGCGCCCCGAAGCGCGATGGCACCTGCGCCATGGAAATGAATAGTGAGATCGGTTTCGCTGATGGCATGGGCGGGATCCTGGCGAAGTAATTCCTTGAGGCGCGACCAGGCGATGCGCTTTGCCTGACGGTAGGTGGGAGCGACGTACCAGGCGATCCCATCCGGTTTTTTGGAGGCGGCGCGAAGCAGTTCGTAGAGCGCGAGCTGCGTTTTTCCGAAGCGGCGACCGGCGACGAGCACGCGAAAGCGTTTCGGGCAGGTGAAGACTTGCCACTGGGCGCGCTTGAGGCGGAATTCAGCGCGGGTGTTCCTCATGAGGGCTTGCCGGCTTCCTGCTTGAAGAGAGTGACGTGCCGGATGACGTGGGTGGCGGATTGGGTTGCGCCTGTATCGCGCCAACCGCAGCGCGCTTTTATCCAGAAGGTCAACGCGGCCAAATTTTTTCCGGACATGGCGATGGAGTGGAGGTTGCGGAGCGCCTGTTCGCGGCCTTCGGCAGCGCCGTTTTCGAGCTCGAGCTTAAATATTTTCCGAAGTTTTGATACGGCCAGACGCAGTTGGGACGCGATGTCGTCATCGGACATGCCGATGGCGGCGAGTTCGCGAACGCGATGCTGGTCGTCCGGGGTTGGCGTGTAGCGGGAGCGCGGCATCAATTTAAATGAGAGGCTGCGGCGTCAGTCCCGGACGGGTAGGGGCGGATTGGCGCGCGGCGCGGCGGCGGAACAGGCGGCGTTGAAAGCAGCAGTGTCGAAATTCGATCGCGCCGAATCCTGCCCAGACCGACTGTGCGGGCTATCAGGAGGCAGAATCCTGGCGAGATCGGTCGCCAGCTTTATTTCTTCCCGCTGTTTGCGCAAATTTGCGATGTCCAGGTGGAGGGCGTGCTTTTCGATTTTGCGCGATTCATCGGCCTGAGCACGTTT
>JAVKSW010000313.1:0-4092 GCA_039583505.1 Bryobacteraceae bacterium
GCATGACGGTGGTGCTGACCATCACCGCTCCGATCCGTTCGCCGGCGAAAACCGCTGCGTCGCTCGAAGACAAAATACGAACGCTTCTCGGGCGGGGATCACCGGGCCGAGAGGAGAAAGACACGATTCACGGGAATCGCATCCAGATTCGACTTTTGAGAGGCGGATCTGAGCGAGCGCCCAAGATGATTGGGTTCGTGCACAATTCCGATTCAGACCCACTTCTCCTTTTGAATATGACGGGTGAATTGCTTGAGCTAATCAGGGCGGAGGCTGGCAGGCGGGCGCCGAGGGTTGCGGGTGATCGATGGCTGATTGTGATCAGCGGCAGAGGAAGTTCGTGTTTAGAGGCCTGCCGCTGCATTTATTCACAACTGCGAATGGGGACCGAGTTTCAGAAGATTCTCATGGTGTTTGGCGATGGGCAGGTCGGGGTGTTGACGGGATAAACCAGTTTGCACGCGCGCTGCCGCGCAGTGTAAGCGTCCGGTCCGAACCGTCTAGCAAGCCCATCGCTCTGAGCCCCGGAAAAGTTGAGCAATGCTCGCGGCGAAAACTGGCCGTTATCGCGTCGAACCGAATCGTGAAGTGGAACCGGTATGGTTATTGTGGTTCCCTCCAAGCGCTTTTGCATGATCCGATGGCTGCCTCGCTGGCGAACGGGGCGAATCCATTTTGTTCGAGAATCTGACACACCTCTGAACCCGAGAGAACCCGGAGCTTACCCAACCGGCACCTCAACTTGCGTCACAAAGACTTCTTGGTGAATGCGTCGAGTAATCTCTGACGCCGACGCCGTCTCGAAAAAGAGCGTGAGCGCCTCAATCAGGTTGTTCCGCGCCCTCTTCAATCGATGCACCTTCACTCGCAATATCTAGTTCCGGGCATAACGCCACAAAACCGTCATCTTCACGTTCGATAATCGCGGTCAGGCGCTGCTGTGATTTCATAGTCCGAGTCTAACCAGTCCGCGTGTGACAACGAAAACGAGTTGGCGGTTGCTGGTGCGCATCGGGTATGAGCCGCGGTAAGCTCTATGTTCGCGAGGGAGAGTTCCTGTTGGTTGGCAAACGAGCCTACAGACGCTCGTGAATTTACCCGCGAGTCGAAGACGGAAGGGAGGCCCGACGTGGCAGCCGATGAAGCTTTAGCAAATCGCGTGAGAGGCGCGCTCGCCTCAGATCTCTCGGTTGAAGAAAGGAAGATGTTCGGCGGCATCGCATTCATGGTGCGCGGCAAAATGTGCGTGACCGTTGGAAGGGACCGGCTCATGTTCCGCATCGATCCAGCGATCCACGATACTGCCGCGGCGCGTAAAGGGTGCCGAACCGTCGTGATGAAAGGGCGCGAGTACCGAGGTTACGTTCACGTAGACGCAGAGGCCGTGCGGTCGGAACGAGAGCTGAAGCGTTGGATTCGCCTGGCGCTTGATTACAACCAAAAATTAGTATTGGACAGTTGAAACACTCGGTTCGAACTGAGCGACAAAGAGTTCCGTTTGCTTCACCAGCGTTCCTTCAGGAGACACCTCGATGGGCTTCGTCGATAAACGTCCTACACTCCTTGCGACCATCGCTGTTCTTTCCACGGCCGCGCTGTTACTCGCTGGAAACGGCTTGAACCCGTTGTGGCCTTTCATGTGGGTCGCGCCGATTCCAGTTCTGCTGCTGGCTGCAGAGACCACTTCCTGGTGCGTCGCGGCCGGAGCCGCGGCACTCTCCATGCTTCTGGGCAGCCTCACCATGCTGTACTACCTACATTACGTGCTGCATGCCCCTGTGACGGCATGGTTGATTCCGTTTTCGATTGCCTCGCTGCTCTTCGCCGTGGGCGTCCTTCTGTTCCGTGGTCTCCTCCATCGTGGGGCAGTGTTCAGCGCTATGATCGCGCTGCCCGCGTTCTGGACAGTCTGCGAATATCTGGCCAGCTTTGCGCCAGCGAACGGGACAGCCGGCAGCCTGGCCTATACACAAGAGCGCTTTCTGCCCATCCTTCAAGTCGCTTGCCTCACTGGCCCGTGGGGCATCACCTTCCTGCTCTTGTTGTTTCCGTCGGCAGTTGCCAGCGGACTGTATGTCCGGCGCAGGAGGCTGTCGCCGGCAGCGCCCGTCGTGGGATCGGCGTTAGCTGTTCTCGCCGGGGCCGTCCTGTTCGGTGCGATCCGGCTGGCAGCACCGAACCCGCAGCAGAACATTAAGGTGGGACTGCTGGATACGGACATGGTGGTATTCGCTGAAGAAGCCGCCGAAATGCAGGAGCTTATCAGGCATTATGCCGAGCAGGCTGAGAGGCTCGCGCGCCAAGGAGCAAAGATCGTTCTGATGCCCGAGAAGACAGGCCTGCTGCTCGACAGGAACACGAAGAGTGTAGACCCCGTTCTGCAGTCTGTGGCCGACCGCACAGGCGCGACTCTCGTCATCGGCGTGGTGCATGTGATCGCGCGAGATTCTTTCAACGAGGCGCGCATCTATACACCGGATAAGCCCATCGCCACGTACGACAAGCAGCACATGCTGCCGCTGTTTGAATCGAAGCTGACACCAGGGACCTTGCTCGCGCTGCTGTCGAAACCGGCAGTCCCGATCGGTGTTGCGATCTGTAAAGACATGGACTTCATCCACCCAGCGCTGGATTACGGACGTGCCGGCGTTGACCTGCTCCTCGATCCGGCCTGGGACTTCAACGTAGACCGTACTTGGCACGGGCACATCGCCATCATGCGGGGTGTCGAGGGCGGATATGCAATCGCGCACGCAGCGAAGGACGGATTCCTCACGGTAACGGACGATCGGGGCCGCATCCTCGGCGAGGTAAGAACCAGCAGTAGCGCGTTCGCGTCGCTGCTGGTCGACGTGCCGCTGCATCACGACCAGACGATCTTCGATCGATATGGCACGTGGTTTCCCTGGATGGCAGGGCTACTCCTGCTTGCCGCTGTCGTACGACTGCCTGGAGCGACATCGCTCAAGCGGATAACCGTGGAGAGCCGTTTATCGGGGGTCAGGCGGAGCACGCGCCGGCCGGATACGTCGCAGAAGAGCAAATTGCCATTGGGCTCAAAGGCTGGCCCCTCAAGCACCATCGGCTCGCGAGACACCTTGAACCAGGGCTCGGCCAGAATGGTCTGCAAGCTGCGCTCGGACGGCGGGATCGGAACTGGCCCGCGAGTTTGGGAGTCATAGGTTAACGCGAGAGTCGCTCCCCGAGGTTGAGCGTAGGCGCCCGCCGCGAGACACACGAGTAGAATCGATGTGGCGAGAAGTGCACGACGACTGGCGATGGCCATCGGCTAACACTTACGGACGGAGCAGTGTCTTGATGGCCCGGCGTTCGTCCATCGCGCGATACCCTTCGGCGACTTGATCGACTGGCAGCGTCAGATCAAACACTTTTCCGGGATTGATCTTCTCGTTCAGGACAAGGTCAATCAGGTCAGGGAGGTACCTGCGAACCGGGGCTGGGCCGCCGTGCAGATGCACGTGCGCAAAGAACAGCTCTGTGCCGTCAAGTTGAACGTCGTGGGGAACTCCAACGTAGCTCACGAACCCGCCAGGACGTGCGGAGCGGATCGCCTGCATCATGGATTCTTGGGTGCCAACGCATTCGAGTACGGAATCAGCCCCGATTCCCTTGGTCAGATCTTTGATTCGCGCAATGCCTTCATCCCCGCGTTCGGCCACGATGTCGGTGGCGCCCAACTCTCGCGCGAGGTTTTGTCGCGCCTGGTGGCGGCTCATTGCGATGATCCGCTCAGCGCCCATCTGCCTTGCGGAGAGCACAGCGAGCAGACCGACTGCGCCGTCGCCCACAACGACAGCCGTTTTGCCCGGCTTCACATTGGCTGCGTCCGCGGCAAACCAACCCGTTCCCAAAACGTCGGATGTCGCGAGCAGACTTGGGATAAGTTCCTTAGGAGGAGGCTCCCTTGTTGCGACCAAGGTACCGTCAGCAAGAGGAACACGCAACAGGGGAGCCTGCGCGCTGCTCATGAACTCGCGTTGCACGCACGACGACTGATAGCCGTCGCGACAAATAACACAAGTGTTGTCAGAGGTTGCAAACGAGCCGACGACGAACTGACCAGGCTTGATG
>JAVKSW010000314.1:0-4077 GCA_039583505.1 Bryobacteraceae bacterium
TCGGTGGACAGTATGGATGCACTCATGACACACTTAAATCGTCAAGGCGTTTACCGCTCCGTTTCGAGTGCTGATGACACCCGGAGCGCTGACCGTCCACAAGAAAACACAACGGGGCGATTCTGTCGCCCCTAACGCATTTTCAGACTATCACAATACGGTCAGTCAAGTTAGTTCTTACCCAAATAAGCTTGGCGGTCGCTACCTGCAGAACCATGTTCGCGAAATCCTCATCTTTTGATATGAGAATGGAATGCCTCGTCGAGGCATACCTCCAAATTTCCGCATCCGACGCATCTCGCAATCCGACCTCGATAACGTGTGCGGCCTGCGATTTGAACTCAGTCTGAATGAAACGGGCTAGCGCAGGCGGTAGCTGGTTATCAACCAGGAAATTCACGCCGATCGTAAAACGGAGTGATCCGCCTGGCGCGCAGCATACTCAATTGCTGCGAGAATATCCTCGCGCTCGAGGTATGGATAATCTTCGAGAATTTCTTCGAAGCTGGCGCCAGCACCGAGGAGCTCAAGAATATCACTTACCCGAATGCGCATGCCGCGGATGCAAGGACGACCACCGCATTGCGCGTCGTCGATCGTGATGCGGTTCAGGTGTTCCGACTGCATGTCTTTCCCATGTACCAGTTATCAGTCTACAATTCCAAATCAAGTCCGTCGCTCTTCAAAATCCTGCTACGGGCTGGAGGAGAACGATTGTCCGTTAACCTGGGTCGCCGTACAGAATCGCCATCCTCCCTTCGCCCGGCCCGTCCACGACTCCCGAGCCTCCACACTGCGCTGCTCGCGGCTGGCCTGCCCGTCATTGCCCTGTTCCGCCAACGCCGCTTGCGCCCGAATTCGTAAAAACGAACCCAATCCGGCCCAAGGAAGGACTTCGTTTGGTAAAACGCGCCGTCTATTCGCCTTTTCGCACGTTCGCGGTAAAAATCCAGTCGACCCCGCCGAAGCCATTCACCGACAACGCAGAAATAGTTTTGCGGCGCGAAATCAGGAGCTTAGCCTTCCTCTGCTCGCTCGAAGCCGCTTTCCGGGAAGCATACTAGCGAACAACGGCAATGCACCTGACAGTATCAGCAGAAAGGAGGCCGGCTCGGGCGTCGTTCTCAGCGCGGCCGGGGCCGAAATCGTCGCGTCCGCCACCACCGTGGAATTATCCGGATTAAAGGCAGGGTCGTTCGGGTCCTGAGAAAACAGGCTGTAGTCGATCACCACATGTCCTTGGATCAACGTGCCGATCGGGGCTGTGCTGTCGATCGTGAACGCACCCACGCCGGTTTGCGCGATCGCATCGAAGGACTGCGTGACAGCGCTGCTCTCCGGGGACGGCCCGACCACGACACCGCTCAACCCGATGTAGTCCTGATAGCTCCCGTACAGGCTCGCGGGAAGGAATTCAGATCCGGTTGTCAACAGCCACTCGGAGCCGCTGGTGTTTGTAAGAGTGAATCCCCAGCCTACCGTGGATCCAGGTGTCGCGGACAACGCTCCGCTCCCCGGGTTCAG
This sequence comes from Bryobacteraceae bacterium, assembly GCA_039583505.1. Lineage (GTDB taxonomy): Bacteria > Acidobacteriota > Terriglobia > Bryobacterales > Bryobacteraceae > Bog-105. Next base: position 1,525 of record JAVKSW010000314.1, read on the forward strand.
TTGCAAGGTGATGGTGGCCTGCGCGCAGATCGCGAATAGGCCGGTAAGTAAAAAGCCGAAAAATAGTTTTTTCATGTTTGTCTCCGATGGATTTCATGCTCTATCGGAATTCATTGGAGCGAACGATGCTGCCTGTGTTCGCCCCGCCGGTAGAGTTGTACGGCACGTTCAAGCTGAAGCGGGCCGTGTTGGCGCAGCCCGCGAAATTAATTACGAATGAGGTAGTCGCGGACGCCCCCGAAGCGATGTCGCCCAGCACCACCGGGAAAGTACTCGGGCCGGTGATCACCGGGGTGCACGCAGCGCCTGCCGTCTGGGTGAGAGTAAATCCGGTGATCTGTGCGCCGTACGCCGTTCCGGGACCTGGATTGCTCAGGGCGATGGTCCAGGTTCGTCCCGTCTGCGTGCCCGACTTGCTCGCAATCGAGCCCGTCAGCGCGTTGCCGGGAAGTTGGGACGGATCGATAATGCCCCAGTACGCGGGCTTGGCCTGCAGCCCCGTGTCGAATAGCAGTGGCATGTCCAGGCGCGTGATCGGAAAAGTGTCCAGCCACGTGTTATCGTCCGCCAGGCCCCATAAAGTGACCGCGCTGATCTTCCCTTTTAGCGACCGGAACGCCTGGAAGTAGTCCCGGTAGCGGTATCCTTGCTCGGCCAGCAGCGACGGTGGAATGGTGGTGTAACTGGAAGTTGAATCCGTGTAGACACTGATGTCCAGTTCGGTGATCTGGTTATCGACACCCAATTGCGAAAACATATTAACGGTGTCGACAATCGACTGCGCCGACGGGTACTGGATGTTGCTGTGCATTTCGTGACCGACGGCGTTAATCGGTACGCCTTCACCCTGTAATTGCGCGATGAGATTGTAGAGAGCGGTCCGCCGCGCCGGATTCGTCGTGTCGTAATCGTTTACGAAAAGTTCCGCATCCGGATTCGCCTCGTGCGCGAACCGGAATGCGTCGGCGATGTATTCGGGGCCGATGATCTGATACCACATGTTGTGGCGAAGCCCGTCCGGTTGGCTTGGGTCGATGGGTTCGTTCACTACGTCCCAGGCATATACCGCGCTTCCGAAATGCGTAAGCAGAGCGTTGATATGGTTCTGCATGCGCTGCAGCAGCAGCGCCTTATTCGCGGGAGTCGGCGTCATCGGATTGCCGTTCGCGTCCAGGAAGACCCAGGCGGGAACCTGCTGGTACCACACCAGGTTATGTCCGCGAATGCGCATATGATTCGCTCGGGCGAAGTTAACCTCCGCGTCGGCGGTTGTGAATGTGAAGTTGCCGTCCGTCGCTTCCGTCGCGTCCCATTTCATGTCGTTTCCGGACGTGATGCTGTCAAAGTGCATGGTTAACAACTGGGCGTGAACGCCGGAGAGATCAGCCGCGCTAATCGCCGCGCCCACCGGGAAGTAAGACGACAACGTCTGATACACGGAGGGGATGTCGGTCTGAATTTGAACTGGAGGAATGTAGGTGAGCTGGAAATCGTCTATATAGAAGGACGGCGTGCCTGTAGCGGACTCGACGTACAGGGCGGCCGAGTCGTAGTTATTCGCCATGTTGTACGTCGCTGTCAGTTCCACCCATGCGTTCGCCGTAACCGAGGTGTTCGGAATGACGGTGTAATAGTTCGTTGTTCCCGCCAGCGTGACCTGCAGGCTCACTCTCAAATTCGTCGCGGCTGCGCCGGGCGCCAGTTTGGCCCAGACTGTGACCTGATATTGGGAGCCATTATACATTTTGTTTGCCACATCGATCGCCGGCCCATCGTAGGTATGCTGCCGTCCGGTCGTCAGCAGGCTGAAATTGCCGCTGTGTGCGTCCGCGTTGGTGACCGTGAGAGTCTCATCTCCGATGCGGGGATGCCAACCGTCCGCGGTACCGTCCTCAAACGTGCTGGTGATTCCGGAGTTGTCTTGCGGGCCGCCCGGCGGTCCCGCGATTTCGCTGATCACGAAATCGTCGACATAGTACGAGTCGGTCGCGCTCGCGCTCTGAATGTAGACCAGCAGGTCGGAAACGCTGCCGCCGTAGGAATACTGCCCTTGGAGCGATACCCATGCTGCATCGGTGACCCCGGCCGCCGCGGTCGTGGCGATCTGGTCGTATTGCGCGCTCGCCCCGGCCGGCGTCCGTTTCATGGTCATGGTCAGCGAGGTCGCTGCTTCGCCGCTAGCCAGCCTTACCCAGGCTGTGAATTGGTACGTTGCGCCGGCAACCAGTTTGTTGGTCACGTCCAGACCGGGGCCCATATAGCTGGCTGTGCGGCCGGTGGTCTTCAGACTGTGTGTGCCGCCGTGCGCAATGTCTGTTGAATTGGCGACCGTTACGCTGCCGAAAGCTCCCCACCCCTGTGTGGTGCCGTCTTCAAAATCGTTTTGCACCACCGTCTGTGCGGCGATGGGCGAGACACCCGCCAATACAAGCCAAAACGCCGCCCCGAAAGGAATAATCGATGCGCGCATCGCCAGACGTTTGAAACGAGACATCCGGGTCCCTCCTCGCCGCCTGCAAACCGTTTAGTTTGAGTGGCGAACTATAGACGCGC
>JAVKSW010000315.1:0-4073 GCA_039583505.1 Bryobacteraceae bacterium
GCCGTCTGCCGCATTCCGCGACGAACGGCTTTACCGTGGTATGCGCCGGTTTAAATGTATACGGGACCGAGGAGGGCGGCAGAATCATTTCCGATCCGGACTCGCTCACGCCCATTCTGCGGAAGCTTCCCGAGCACTGGCCCAATCACAATCTCGAAATTGTCCTCCACGTGGCCGTGGTGGGTGACGCTCCGGCGCAGTCGGAAGTAGTTTCGGTTTACAGTTGGTAGCTGCGAGTGGTCCTTCTTCTTCGGCTCGCCGGTCTACGAAGGAATACGTGCTAAGCTGCACAGGTGGCAGCGATGACTCGCTGCAAGCTATGACCATCGCGGAAATCCTCCTTCTCGATTTCGACTCCGAAATGGCCGGCGCGCGCCGGACCCTTGAGCGCATTCCCGAGAAAGATCCGGAGTGGAGGCCGCACCCGAAATCTATGCCGATCGGACGCCTTGCCCTCCATGTTGCCCGCCTGCCGGAGTTCTGCACACGCATAGTCACCACGCCGGAGTTGAATATGGCGACCGCGAAATTCCCCGGTTTCGTCTTCGAATCCACTGCACATCTCGTCTCAGAGCTGGAGCGCACGGCAAGTGAAGCAAAATCTCATCTCGCGGCGGCCTCCGATGAAGATCTCAGGAAGAATTGGAGGCTTTCCTTTGGCGATCGCGTTCTCGTCGAGGCGCCCCGCATGGTCCTCTACCGGACCATGTTTCTGAACCATATCGTGCACCACCGCGCACAACTCGGCGTCTATCTCCGGCTTCTCGACATTCCGGTCCCGGGGCTGTACGGCCCCTCCGCCGACGAGCCCTTCAGCTGAGGCTCAGGAGGCGCGCTTACGCACCAGCACTTGTCCATCTCTGACCAGAACGTCGAGCTTCGGCTGCGGGTGCACCGCCGGGCCGTCCAGTACGGCGCCGGTTTTGAGACAGAACCGCGAGCCATGCCAGGGACAGATGACGCTGTCGCCCTCGATCTTCCCTTCCGCTAGCGGGCCTCCCATATGCGAGCAGTGATTCGCCAGCGCAACGATCTCACCGCCGCGTTTCAGCAGGAAAATGTCTGTCCCATCGACCGTAGCTTTCCGGGGCTGCCCTTCGGCGAGCTCGTTTTCCTGCAGAGCAGGCCTAAAGCCGTCGGGTAGATCCTGGTCAACGTCCGGGCTGTGATCGACGCCGATACGCTGCCGATAGGAAATCGCGCCCCCCAGATATGCGCTCGCAAGCACCAGCCCATAACCGGCAAAGGCCAGCGCACGGCCGAGCCCGCGGCTGCGACTCTTACGTGCGATGTACGAACCTGTGTACAAAGCGGCGGCCGTGAAATTCAACATGCCATGCAGCGCACCTACCCGCTGCGGTTTGCCGTGCGTGTCGCTCCAATCGGTCAGCCCGGTCACTGCGGAACCGACGGCGCCCACCAGACCAACCGCGACTGCGGCGTCGGCTCCCGGAGCGTACTCGTGCCGCCCGCCGGCTTCCAGTAAGTCGAGGACGACCGCCGCGGTCCAACTGCCGACCGGGACATCCGTAATTGCCGAATGCACAGGGTGCCCCAGCCACACCCCGTGCAGCGCGTTCTTGACTGCCTGCCCCCTATCTCCGGCGGCTTCGTAGGCTTTCTTGACCAGCGCCTCGCCGGTCTCCTGAATGGGAGCAAGCCACTCCTGGTGCTCGACAAAGGACAGGATCGGATCTTCGCTCATGACCTATAGATGCAGGGGGGTTGAATGGTTACAAACGCACTCGTCGCACGCGTGCGTAGAAACCCAGCCCGACCAGGGCGAGGAAGCCGATTCCCCAGACCTGGTAGAAACCGTCGATCATAGAGGCTGGCCAGTTATCGGGCGACAGAGTCCGAAGCAGGATGGAGAGCGGGCCCACCACAAGACCGAGCCCCAGCCAGGCTAGCAGCAGTACAAGCAGAGGAGCTCGCATCCACAGCACCTGGAGCCGCGATTGAGCGCCCTTGCGGATCGACATCCAGCTTTTCTCGAGGTTGGCCTGCAGCGCGCGGTTCGAAGCAAGGCTATCGCAACCTATCCCAAGTCGCCGCGCGGCAGCTTCGGAATAAGTGAGCATCCACGGCGAGTACTCAACAATCGCGCGAGAGAGATCGGCAGAGCGGATGTAATTCACATACCCCCCGGCATCGAACAGCCGGTGCGCAGCCTCGATCAGCGTTGCAGGTTGTGTTTTCCAGTTCGGCAGTATCTTCCCGCCTGTCATTTCGAAGAACTGCGTGGCGCGCGCAAGCGATCCTTCGGCCTCCAGCTTCGCGACCCCAGTGAAATGGTTCAGCAAGTGATCGATCTCGGCGCGCACAGGGGCCCAGACTGGATCCGTGCGAAGAGCCTCTATCGTTTGAGGATCGAGTGCGGCAATTTCGTTGAGATTTCCGATCGCGCCTGCCACGTTTCCTTGCACCATGGCAGTCGTGGCATCGCGCGATAAGTTCTCAACGCGCGTCGCAGTTTCGGCCGGGCGTATCGGCTCCAGGATCGCCGTCAGCTTAGCAATGTCGGCTTCGGCAATGCCGCTCAGGATCGCCGCGTTAGAATCGATCGGGTTATATGCGGCAGTGCCGCGCCCCGACGTGACATTGAGGACAAGAGGCGCGCCGGCATCGATGTTTTGGGGCGAGTACAAAGCCGACGAGCTGTTTGTGTCGCTCCCAATCGGCTGTATGGCCATTCAGGACTTATCGGCCAAACTTTCGACTGTTTCGCTGGATCTAAAGCGCGGTGCTAAGGTGACTAGGTGTCGAGCCCGGCTTTGGCGAGCAATCTCCGTAGCGCACCTTCGCCTGCGGCACCGCGCTGAATTGCGGCAATATTACCCTCCCGGTCGATCAACACATAAAGTGGGTAGCTCTTGGCTTCGCAGATCGCTGCGAGCGTCGTATCTTCGGCCAGCACGACTTTCGAGGAGCGAGGCGCCGTTGCCAGATACTTCTTCACCTTCCGGCGAGGCTCGCCCATATCGACGGCAAGAACAACCAGACCGTCTTTTGCGAACTCCGTCGTCACTGTCTCGAGCGCCGCTTCATCTTTTTTACAGTACGGGCACCATGTCGCCCAGAATTCAATGAGCACGACCTTGCCTTTGAGCGACTCGCTCGTCAGTCTCTCGCCATCCAGTGTTTTGGCGACGAAGTGCGGCGCCGGTTCATGCAGATCGATGGCCGGCAGTTTATTGACTGCAACACAGGAAAGAAGCGACCAAACGGCTCCGCGGCGAGACATCTGAACCATAGTGGATCGATATTAATCGAAACCGACTGGCAAAGCAAGTGGCGCGAAATTGATAGATTGAACGGAATGATCAGGTTCGTCGCGCTTCTGCTTCTCGCGGGCTGGGTGTTCGCAGCGGAGCCTCCCAATTTAGAAGAGCAATACGGCAGTGCGGCACAGAAGCTGATCGATGCCGCGTTGACCGATACCGAGGGACTTGCGCGGCTGCGCTATCTGTGCGACCACATCGGCAATCGATTGAGTGGGACGGAATCGCTCGAGAAGGCTATCGAATGGTCAGCCACGGAAATGAAGAACGCCGGACTGGAGAACGTGCAAACGCCCCTCGTTAAGGTGCCGCACTGGGTGAGGGGCAGAGAGTCCGCCGAACTGGTTTCCCCGATCGAGAAGCCGCTCACGATGGTCGGGTTGGGTATGAGCGTGGCTACGCCGCCCGAAGGAATCACGGCTGGCGTACTCGCGGTGTCGAGCTTCGATCAGCTCGAGGCCACACCGCGCGGCCAAGTCGCCGGCAAAATCGTGTTGCTCAACCCACCGTGGAAGGGCTACGGACCCACCGTGATCTATCGCACAGCGGGTCCGTCGCGTGCGGCGCAGAAGGGAGCGGCCGCGGTGCTGGTGCGTTCCATGACCGGTTTCAGCTTGCAAACGCCACACACGGGAACATTGGAGTACACCGAAGACGCGCCGAAAGTTCCGGCGGCCGCAGTGAGCGTGGAAGATGCTGCCATGATTCAACGGCTGCTGGACGGCGGTACGCCCGTCCGCGTGCGGCTGACGATGGAAGCGCATCAGGCGCCGGAAGCCGATTCGCACAATG
>JAVKSW010000316.1:0-4063 GCA_039583505.1 Bryobacteraceae bacterium
TCCACTGGCTTAGGAGAGCCGGTCAGGACGTTGAAGAAATCGTTTGCTTCCCATGCTTCATTGCGAATGTAAGCAAAAACATCGCCATGAAACTCACTGGTTCCTGACTTGCTGATCAGTTGGACGTTAGCTCCAGCGGCTCCGCCGTATTCCGCATTAAAATTTCCGCTTTCCACCTTTACTTCAGCAATTACATCGGGCGTTTCGCCGGCGCCGTATTGGTAAGACCGCTGTAGGTTGTTACTAATGCCGTCCTCATAAATCGCGCTAAAAGCGTTACTAATGCCGTTGTAAATGGGTATATTCGCGTTTCCTGTGTCGGGCTCCAGTGAATTGGGCTGAGTAATAGCGCCAGGCAAGACATTCAATAGAGACGCCCAGTTTCGTCCCGCCATCGGCAGATTTTCGACATCTTTCGTGGTTACAACGTCGGCTCGATCGCTGGTATCTAGCTGTACGCCCTCACCTAAAGTCGTGACTGTCAGGGTCTGTTTCTGGCTGCCGACTTGCAATTGGAGTTGCCCTGTGTCGAGTCTCTCGCCGGCAGTTAGGTTGAGGTTCGTTTTTACAAGCGTCTCGAACCCGCCAGCTTCCACTTTCAATGAATAATTACCCGGCACAATTCCGGCCAAGAGAAATAGACCATCCGATCCCGACTGTGCCGTAGCGCTCACGTTTGTGTCTGTTTCGGTGACAGTCACAGTGGCGGCCGGTACCGCTGCCCCGGTCGTGTCGACGACCAGGCCTGAAATAGAACCGCGTGTGATCTGTGCCGCCATTGGTGAGGTTACTGCCAAGGCGATAAATACTCCAGCGACGACCAGCCAGCCGCGTGCAGCGGTCGTGGGTGTATTTCGAATACGATTCCTCATACTAACCTCCAAGGCTTGCTCAAACTTCGCGATCGACGTTGTAATCATTTGAAAAGTTCTTCCATTTCTTTATGGACTTGTCTGACAAGGCACGGCCGCTTCGGATTAAACTGCCAGTTCGGAATCAAATACTGCATCGCCGCCGCGTCGTCGCGCGACCCCAATGCAGCGTTTTTATAGAGGGCATGCGCCTGCTCTACGGCATGCATGTCGAGTTCTACGCCCAAGCCTGCCCGTTTCGGCACATTCACATGTCCGCCTTCAATGGTTAAAGGCTCTTTCGTAAGGCGCTGGCCATCCTGCCAAATCCAATGGGTATCGATGGCTGTGATCCTGCCCGGGGCAGCCGCTGCCACGTGGGTGAACATCGCCAGCGAGACATCAAAGTGGCTGTTGGAGTGCGATCCCCACGTCAACCCGTGTTCCCGGCAAAGCTGTGCGACGCGTACCGAGCCTTGCATCGTCCAGAAGTGTGGATCGGCAAGAGGAATATCGACCGCGTGCAGTTGTAGGGCGTGGCTCAGCTCGCGCCAATCGGTCGCAACCATGTTAGTCGCGGTCGGCAGATTTGTCGCTTGCCGAAACTCGGCCAGGATCTCTCGGCCGGAGAAGCCGTCTTCAGCGCCGCATGGATCTTCGGAGTATGCCAGGACGTTTTGTTTGCCATCGCAGAGTTGAACCGCCTGTTTCAAAGACCAGGCCCCGTTCGGATCGATGGTGATGCGGGCTTGGGGAAAGCGTTCCGCCAGAGCCGTCACAACCTCCATTTCTTCCGTGCCCTCGAGTACGCCGCCCTTTAACTTGAAGTCGCAAAAGCCATAGTGCGCCTGTGCGGCTGCGGCGAGGCGCAGCACTGCATCGGCAGTAAGTGCCTCTTCGTGCCGCACGCAAAACCATTCCGCGATAACGCGTTTATCGGCATTTCGATAAGGCAGGTTCGTCTTCCGGCGATCTCCAACGAAAAACAGATACGCCAACGCCGGGACGCTGGTCCTCTGTTGTCCTTCTCCCAAGAGCGCAGCTACCGGAACCTCCAGGAACTGTCCCAAGAGGTCCAGCAGGGCGGCTTCGACAGCCGTAATCGCGTGCACCGCGGTTCGCAGATCGAACGTTTGCTGACCGCGTCCCCCGGAGTCCCGATCGGCGAAGCGTTCCCGCATGCTGTTCAAGACGGCGTGGTACGAACCGACGGTGCGTCCCACGATCAGGTCGCGGGCTTCCTCGAGAACGTGACGGATTCTCTCGCCTCCGGGAACTTCCCCAACACCCGTATGGCCGGTGCTATCGGTAAGAATCGCGAGATTGCGCGTGAAGTAGGGCGCGTGCGCGCCGCTCAGGTTCAGTAACATGCTGTCGTAACCCGCCACGGGTACGATGCGCAGAGCCGTTATGCGCGGAGAATCCCTGTTGGTCGCACTCGCGTTTTGGTCTTGAGACTTCATGCTGGACGCTTACTCCGCGATCCGATAGACGCGCCGCATCCTCTCGCGACTGTTGCCAAGGTGATTCCTGATAGCTGCGCGCGCGGCCTCCGGATCGCCGCGTGCCACGGCGTCGTAAGTATCCTCATGCTCGTTGCTGATGCGCACCAGATACTCCCGCTCGTGCGGCTGACGCTCGTTGATTGGAATCCGAGAGCGCGGGATCACCGAGGATCCTAGCTGATTCAGAATGTTGAAGAAGTAATCATTTCCCGTCGCTCGCGCGATACCCAAATGAAATTGAAAGTCGGGACCTACCGTCGTCTTTCCAGCGGCGAGATGATCGCGAAAGGAATCCAACGCTCTCCGCATCGCATGCAAATGCTCGTCTGTGTGGCGCATGGCGGCCAATGCCGCCGCCTCTGTTTCGATACTGATGCGGAGTTCCAGCATTGCCAGCACATCGCGGATTGTAGTTACCGATCCGGCCTTGATTTTGAAATCCGATTTGCTAGTGTTGTCCAGAACGAAGGTTCCGATTCCATGACGCGTAGCCACGATCCCGGCCGCCTGCAGTTTCGAGATCGCCTCCCGCACAACGGTCCGGCTGACGCCCTGCTCACGGACAATTTCAGATTCGGTGGGGAGTTTCTGGCCCGGCTGGAGAGCGCGGCTATCGATGAGATGGGACAAGTGATCCAGCAACTGTTGGGTGAGGTTTCCGTGACGTTTTTGGCTGTTATTGGGGAGCGTTTTCATTGCTTGAGTCAGCTTTTAACGTCCGACAAGGTTGTATGACATCATATGTCGTCAGGCCCGATTTATCGCCTATTCTCGTTGACACCGCCAAAAAACCAGGGTACAAGGAACACTGTGGACGTATGACATCGTATAATGGGTCCGCTCAGTTTGCAAGCATAAAATTCGCCCCGCACCCCGGAAGGGAAAACTGAGCGGGCCGGGATTGAAGCATGCCCGAGAGTTCCGAAGACTGCGTCCGCAACAACTTTAAGCAAGCCCTGCTCTCCTGCCGCCGGCAGGTTGGGCTCTGGAGCGGTCTGTGCAGCCACATAGCAGCCGAAATTATCGCCGGCGCCGGCTTCGACTGGATTGTTGTGGATGGCGAGCACGCGCCCAACGACATTTCATCCCTGCTCGCACAGTTACAAGCCATGCGCGGCGGCACCGCCGAACCCGTTTTTCGCATCCCCTGGAATGATTCCGTTGTGATCAAGCGCGTGCTTGACATCGGCGCCCGTTCCCTGATCATCCCCTTCATCCAAAATGCGGAGGAGGCGCGCAGGGCAGTCGCCGCGACTCGCTATCCGCCGCTTGGTGTCCGCGGAGTTTCCGTCATTCCTCGCGCCAGTGACTACGGACGCGTCCGGAAATATCACCAGAACGCACATCGCGACACGTGCGTTCTGGTGCAACTGGAGAGCCGAGTCGCGCTGCGAGAGATTGAAGCCATAGCCGCAGTGGACGGTGTGGATGGGATTTTCATCGGCCCCAGCGATTTAGCCGCGGATTTTGGCTATCTCGCCAATCCTATGCACGCCGAAGTGCAAGAAGCCATCCAGGATGCGGTCCATCGCATTCGCGCTACGGGCAAATCCGCCGGCACATTGGCGACCGATGTCGAAGACGTGGATCGCCTTTTCGATCTGGGCTGCAATTTCACCGCCATTGGCAGCGACGTCGGAATCCTAGCTCGCGCATCTGAGCGTCTGGCGACGCGCTTCCGTAAGGACAAAGGCGATTACTAGAGGC
>JAVKSW010000317.1:0-4063 GCA_039583505.1 Bryobacteraceae bacterium
TCCTGTTCGTAGGGTTCGCCGCACTGCTGTATCTGAAGAACGTCTGGAAAAGCAGTTGGCCGGCAGCGGCGGCCGGGCGCGCGGGGTTGATGACCGGTTCCGTTGTGCCCGAGTCTGCTCCCGCTTATGCAACCGAGTAACTCATCGGCAATTGTCGATACATGCAACACGCACTGCCCTTACTGTGCTCTGCAGTGCGGCATGGCGCTCTCCGGCAGCGGCGTTGCCATCTCGGTTGAAGGGCGCGATTTCCCAACCAACCGCGGCAGCCTCTGTCAAAAAGGTTGGACTGCCGCCGAACTGCTTTACCACCCGGACCGTCTCACAACGCCACTGCTGCGCACGAGCAAAGAGGGCAAGCTCAGGCCGGCTTCCTGGGGCGAAGCGCTCGATTGTATTTCCGCGAAGATCCGGAGAACGCAAGAGCAGTACGGCGCAGACGCAGTGGGTGTGTTCGGGGGCGGCGGTCTCACCAATGAAAAGGCTTATCTGTTGGGGAAGTTTGCGCGAGTGGCGCTGCGCACTTCGCAAATCGATTACAACGGGCGCTTTTGTATGTCATCGGCCGCGGCTGCCTCCATCAGAGCGTTCGGGATCGATCGCGGTCTGCCGTTTCCGCTTGCCGATCTACCGCACGCTCGAACCATTCTGCTGGTGGGCAGTAACGCAGCCGAAACAATGCCGCCTTTCACGCAGTATCTGCAAGAGCAACAGAAAATCGGCGGCTCTCTGATCGTTGTCGATCCGCGCAAGACGCCAACCGCGGCCTCCGCCACTTTGCACCTGCAGATCACACCCGGCACTGATGTCGCCCTCGCCAATGGGCTGTTGTACATCGCCATCAAGGAGGGTTATCTTGACGAGCACTTCATTGCCGCCCGTACCTCTGGCTTCGAGCGCGTCCGCCGCGCCGTCTCCTGCTACTGGCCGGATCGCGTCGAGCGCATCACCGGTATCCCCGAAAAGCAATTAGCGGAAGCCGCACGTCTGCTGGGTGAAGCAGCCACAGCTATTATCCTGACGGGGCGTGGTCCTGAGCAACAGAGCAAGGGCGTTGACAACGTTGCCGGGTTCATCAATCTGGCGCTCGCTCTTGGTAAAGCCGGCAAGCCGCATTGCGGTTACGGCTGTCTGACGGGGCAGGGAAATGGCCAGGGCGGTCGCGAACATGGCCAAAAAGCCGATCAGCTACCCGGTTACCGTAAGATCGACAACCCCGACCACCGCTCTTACATCGCGAGCGTCTGGGGCGTGCCTGAAGAAAGTATTCCCGGTCCAGGCCGCTCCGCCTACGAGATGCTCGATCGGCTAGGGACTGATGATGGCGTGCGGGCGCTTCTGGTCTTTGCCTCCAATCCGGCCGTTTCGGCGCCTCGGGCGGGCCACATTCAGGAGCGCCTTCGGGCGCTGAATTTCCTGGTTGTCTCCGATCTCTTTCTGTCCGATACGGCCGAGCTAGCGGACGTGGTGCTTCCCGCCGCGCAATGGGCCGAAGAAGAAGGAACCATGACCAACGTGGAAGGCCGGGTTCTGCTGCGCCGCCCGGCTCTTCGTCCACCGCCCGGCGTTCGCACCGACCTGGAAATCATTACTTGCCTGGCGGACCGCCTCGGCTATGGGCAGTTCTTCCCTTCCGCCGAGCCGCGCCAAGTGTTTGCGGAACTTCGCCGCGCTTCGTCCGGCGGCGAAGCCGATTATTACGGAATTACTTACGAACGCATCGTGCGGGAAGACGGCGTGTTCTGGCCGTGTCCGGCTGAAGATCATCCCGGTACTCCCTGTCTGTTCCTGGATGGATTCGCCACGGCAGACGGTCGCGCAAGATTTCATCCGGTCGACTACCGCAATGCGATGGAAGAGCCCGACGAGGAGTATCCGCTCTATCTGACCACCGGTCGCGTGATCCAGCAATATCAATCGGGAACGCAGACCCGTCGCGTGCCGCAACTTCACGCAGCGGCGCCGCGATCGTTCGTCGAGATGCACCCATCGATGGCGGTCTCCTATGGGATCGCGAACGGAGACACCGTCCGGGTAACCACGCGCAGAGGAAGCGCCACCGTAGCCGCGCAGCTCACACCGGCAATTCGTATGGATACGCTATTCGTCCCGTTCCACTTCGGCGGGGAAGGGCGCGCAAACCTACTGACAAATCCCGCCCTGGATCCCGTATCGCGGATGCCCGAGTTCAAAGTCTGTGCAGCGCGAATAGAGAAAGGATCCTCGTGTTAGAACAACCGAAGTTCGTACAGGGATTGTACCCGTTTGAAGGCGCCGGCCTTGAAAAGCCGCTGCCGTTCAAAACGGCACTAACTTACAAGGTTCCCTTCGATAAACGATCGCAGTTGATCTACTTTCGCGCAGGCAACGCAAGCGCGGAACTGATCTACATTCTCTTTGAATGCAACAAGAAGCCGATGCGATATTTCCCGATTGGCGCCAAAGCTTCCACGCATGTCGAGCTGGCCGTAGTCGAGGATCTTGAACCGGAGACGGTTTTGGATGTGCTGGTTGCCGCGCCTGCGGGCCTCGCCGGGTCTGTGCTGCTCGACATCGGCCTCGTGGAGATTTGAGCCATGAAGAAAAATCTTGTGGTCATCGGCAACGGCATGGCGGGCGCCCGCACGGTGGAAGACATACTCGCGCGCGGCGGCGGCGGCCTTTTCAACATCACGATGTTCGGTGATGAGCCCTACGGCAATTACAACCGTATCCTGTTATCCAACGTGTTGAATGGCTCGCAGCAGGAGAACGAAATCTTTCTCAATCCGCTCGAGTGGTATCGCGAAAACAACATCACACTTCATGTGGGCGTATATGCCGAATCGATTCTTCGTAAATCCAGATGCGTGCTGGGGCAGGACGGTAGCATTGAGCCCTACGACAAGCTCATCATTGCAACGGGCAGCCGATCCTACATTCCACCGATTGATGGTGTGACGCTTGCGGACGGAAGCGACAAACCAGGCGTCTTCGTGTTTCGAACGCTGGACGACTGCCGCGAAATTGCGGAGTACGCCAAAGGCTGTCGCGGCCGCGCTGCAATTATCGGTGGCGGCTTGCTGGGGCTCGAAGCTGCCCGCGGGCTGCAGAACTATGGCGTTCTGGTGGACGTCATTCACCGCAGCAATCATCTGATGAATCAGCAACTCGACCCGCAGGCGGGCGCCATTCTGAAGTCCACCATGGAGCAAATGAGCATCGGAGTACTGCTCGGCAAGAACACGACCGCCGTTCTGGGCGAAGACCGAGTGACCGGTCTGCGATTCGCGGACGGAAGCGTACTGCCATGCGACATGGTGGTGATGGCAGCCGGCATTAAACCGAACGCCGAAATCGGTCAGCGCTGCGGGCTGCGAGTCCAGCGCGCCATCGTCGTCGATAACCAGATGCGATCGCTCGACGATCCTGACATTTACGTCGTTGGCGAATGCGCGCAGCACCGCGGTCATGTCTACGGCCTGGTTGCGCCGTTATGGGAACAGGCCAAGGTGCTTGCGGACCACATCACGGGCAAGAACCCCGACGCCGCTTATCATGGCTCGAAGGTTGCCACCAAATTGAAAGTGATGGGCGTGGAAATGGCGGCTATGGGCGTGACCGACGCGGTTGACGAACGCGACGAGATCGTGCAGTTTACGGAGCCGAAGAAGGGGACTTACAAGAAGCTCATCATTCGCGATGGCCGGTTGGTCGGGGCGATTCTGCTCGGCGATATCACCAAAGCGGCGTATCTGATGCAGGCGTTCGATCGAAACACGCCGCTGCCGGAAGAGCGTCTCAGCCTACTGTTCGATATCGGCGCCCCTTCGAAGAAGGTGACTGTCGAGGAACTTCCGCTGGAGGCGCAGGTCTGCAACTGTAATGGCGTCAGCAAGGGCGCCATCCTGAGGTGCATAAACGGTGGCAAACGCAGTCCCAAAGCCGTCATGGAAGCTACCCGCGCGGGCATGGGGTGCGGGTCCTGCAAAAATTTGGTTAGCGAGATCGTCGAACTGGCCTGCGGCGGCGAGGTGGAAGAAGATCCCTCCGTTCACTATTATGTCCCTGGTGTGGCGCTGTC
>JAVKSW010000318.1:0-4057 GCA_039583505.1 Bryobacteraceae bacterium
GCGGACTACAGCGCCACTGTCCTACGAAATTCGCCTTACCGCGATGAGATGATTTACGGTCAGATCGACGATGCGCAAGAGGCCTATTTCTCGCGGACGGAAGATCATCCATCCCCCATCCAGCACGTCATCTACATCATCAAAGAGAACCGCACCTATGACCAGGTGCTCGGCGATTTAGAGAAAGGCAATGGCGACAAATCTCTGAACCTGTTCGGAGACAAGATTACACCTAATCTGCATCAGCTCGCCCGCGAGTTCGTTCTTTACGACAACTTCTATGAGAATGCCGATGTCAGCGCAGACGGCCACAACTGGGCTACCGCCGCGATCGCACCGGATTACACCGTCAAGTTGTGGCCGAACGAATACGGAAATCGCCGCAAGACATACGACTTCGAAGGCGGGGAGCCGGCCGATACTCCACCTGCCGGGTACATCTGGAACAGCGCTTTGCAGGCTGGTGTTACCATCCGCGATTATGGCGAGTGGGTTACCAACATTCCCTTGAAGTCCGTCAACGGACCACGGCAAATCGCGAAGGTAAACGATCCGGCGCTACAGCCCTATGTCGACTTTAACTTCCGCAGCTTCGATCTGGAGTACTCCGACGTGGATCGCGCCAAGGAATTCATTCGCGAATGGAACGATTTCAACACCAAAGGGCAAGCACCGCAGATGATCATCCTGCGGATGCCGAACGATCACACGCAAGGCACGCGGCCCGGAACCCTCAGTCCGTTTTCGTACGCGGCCCAGAACGATTATGGCGTGGGCATGATCGTCGATGCCGTGTCGCACAGCAAGTTGTGGCCGTCAACAGCGCTGTTCATCATCGAAGATGACTCGCAGAACGGTCCCGATCACGTCGATTCGCACCGTGCGCCCGCCTGGGTGGTTTCACCCTACACGCACCGCGGCACGGTTGATTCGACGATGTACAACCAGACCAGCGTGCTGCGAACGATGGAGCTCATCGTCGGCCTGCGCCCACTCACCCACTTCGACGCGGCCGCCAAGCCCATGTTCGGCAGCTTCTCCCAGCAGCCGGATACACGCGCGTTCACGGTGATTCAACCGAAAATCTCGCTCACCGAACGCAACCCGGGGAACGCGCCCGGAGCAAATGAATCAAAGCGCATGGACTTCTCCGATGCCGACATGGTCGACGATGACGAGCTGAACGCGGTTCTCTGGCGCGCCATCAAGCACACCGAACCTCCACCGCCAACCAGAAGCGCTTTTGCGCGTTAGCTGGGTCGCAGTCTGAGCGATACCAGCGAACACGCGAAACCTTTACTCCTCAGACGCGATCTCGTCCGCATGCGGTTGCTGTGGACTGTTCTGCCCGGTATCTGCGTTCTTATATTCGCCTTTCGAGAAATCTTTCAGGACCTCTTTCACCCGACGCAAAGCGGAACCTTTAGTGACTGGGTGGGGCGAACCAGCTTCCGTGTTTTTCGCCACTGGCCGTCCCTACTCTCGCTGGCCGGCCCTCTCACGCTGGTCATCGTCATCTTCTCCTGGGCGGTTCTCCAAGCGGTTGGCTTCGCGCTGATCTATTGGGTAGCATTCCCCAGCGGCTTTGAGTTTCCCAATACGCCACCGCCTGCCGGCGCAGGATTCGGGACCATGTTGTACTTTTCGGTGCAAGTCATGACCACGCTGGGATTGGGAGACCTGCTGCCGTTACACAGTTGGCTGCGAGTATTGGTGAGCCTGCAAGCGCTCACCGGTTTTGCGCTACTCACGGCCAGCGTGTCCTCCATTGTCCTCATCTACCCGGCGCTCGCACGCATGCGATGTCTCGCCCGCCGCACCGAAACGCTGCTGCAGGCAGCGCAGAAAAGCGGCATCGATGTCGTCTCGGGTGATGCCGAGTACTTGCTGGGTGGTCTGGCGGTCGACGTGATTCGAACCCGCGTGGATTTCATTCACTTCCCCGTCATTTATTATTTCCACTCGGACCATCGTCGCTCCTCATTGGCGCATTCACTCCCACATCTGCTCCGATTTGCAGAAACAGGCTCCCGGCCGGATGCTCCCGAGGCAGTGCGCTTCGCCTCGGCTGCGCTCCACACTGCATTGGAAGATCTGGCCCACACTCTCGCGAGCCGATTCCTCCACGCGGATTGTACTGACCCGGCTTCCATTTTTCGCGCCTATGCCAAGGATCACGTTATGGCGCGGGTAAGGCACTAATTCTGCCGGTCTGTAATCTTACGGGCGTAAGAACTCTTTGCTTCTTATCGTCTAAGAGCCAAGTACACGTGCTTCAGAGTTCATACAGTATCCGCGGTTGGCAACGGTGTACAATCGCTTGTTGGAAAATTGCCCAGTCGGAGGGCTTCGCAAATTGCACTGTAGCAGTCGCTGTCTGCTGAGATTTTTCCTCCTGGTCGCGCCGGCTTACGCGCAAATTCAAAATCCGCCCGACGACGGGCAATGGGTTATGGCCGCTAAGAATTACGCCAGCACCCGGTACAGCACGCTCGATCAGATCAACACGACCAACGTAAAGAACCTCAAGCTGGCTTGGACGTTTTCCACCGGAGTAACCCGCGGTCACGAGGCCGCGCCGCTGGTGGTGAACAACACGATGTACATCGTTACGCCCTGGCCCAATGATCTGTACGCCCTCGACCTGACGAAACCCGGTGCGCCCATGAAGTGGGTTTATCATCCGAATCCTTCGCCGGCCTCGCAGGGTGTAGCGTGCTGCGATGTCGTGAATCGCGGCGCGGCGTATTACGACGGCAGAATTTACTACAACACTCTGGACGTTCACACGGTAGCGGTCGATGCGAACACCGGGAAAGAAGCTTGGAACACGAAACTCGGCGACATCAATCTGGGCGAATCGATGACCATGGCGCCCATCGTTGCCAGAGGCAAGGTGATCGTCGGCAATAGCGGAGGCGAGTTTGGCGTTCGCGGTTGGATGGCCGGTCTCGATGCCGCAACCGGCAAGATCGCCTGGCGCGCTTATGCCACCGGTCCCGATTCGGATGTCCTCATCGGATCGAATTTCAAACCGTACTACGAAGCCGATCGCGCCAAAGATCTCGGCGTGAAGACCTGGTCGGGCGACCAATGGAAGATCGGCGGCGGGACGGGATGGAGCTGGATCTCTTACGATCCGGATCTCGATCTGATCTATTACGGAGACTCCAATCCCGGACCCTGGAACCCAGAGCAACGCCCGGGAGACAACAAATGGACCTCCAGCATATTTGCGCGGCATCCGGAAACCGGCGAAGCGATCTGGGCTTATCAGTTCAACCCGCACGACGAGCATGACTACGATGGCGTCAATGAAAACATCCTGCTCGATCTGAACATCAACGGCCAGATGCGCAAGGTGTTGGCCCATCCCGATCGAAACGGCCGCATGTACATCATGGACCGAACCAACGGCCAGGTGCTCTCCGCCGAGCCATTCGCCTATCTCAATACCAGCCTCGGGGTCGATCTCAACACCGGCAAGCTGAAATTCAATGAAGAGAAAGCGAGCGGCTTCAAGACGATCCGCGACGCGTGCCCCGCCCCACCGGGAGGAAAGGATTGGCAGCCCTCCGCGTACTCTCCCAAGACCGGTCTCCTTTATATTCCGCACAACAATCTCTGCTATGAGAATCAGGGCGTGCAGGCCAACTACATCGCGGGAACGCCGTACGTAGGCATGAACGTTCGCATGTATCCCGGCCCGGGCGGCAATCGTGGTGAATTTTCCGCATGGGATCCTGTCAAGGCGAAAACCGTTTGGGCCGTCAAGGAAATGTTTCCCGCCTGGAGCGGCGCCGTGGTGACGGCCGGCGATGTGGTTTTCTACGGCACCATGGACGGTTGGTTCAAAGCTCTCGACGATCGCACGGGAACGCTGCTTTGGGAATTCAAGGCGGGCTCCGGCATTATCGGCCAACCCGTCGTATACAAAGGACCCGACGGAAAGCAATATGTAGCCGTCCTCTCCGGCGTGGGAGGTTGGGCAGGCGCCGTCGTTGCGGGCGGTATCAATACTGTCGATGGCACTGCGGCGCTTGGATTCACGAACGCA
>JAVKSW010000319.1:0-4040 GCA_039583505.1 Bryobacteraceae bacterium
ATCGATCAGCAATCGCGAGGACGCACCCGCGCTAACGGCGCCGATTCCTTCATAGACGCGGCCTGTGGCTTGGCCATTGAGGATTACCGTCTTTTCATTGGTACTGCTTTGAGCGACAGCGAAAACGGGAGCGATGTGCAGGAGCAAAAACGGGATCAGGAGCGGCTGTGGATGCGAGGTCATAATTATGAAGCGCTTCAGCCTCCGGTAACGTTCACGGCCAAGCGGTCCCGTACAGTATATCGCCGCCATTGCGCGAGCATTTGCCTGTTAGAGAAGTTTGGCCTCGAAACCTACGTTGGCTCTCTCCACGTCTACGGACTCGGTTTCCAGAAACAGATCCAAATTGCTCCGCAGAATGATATGCGGCGTCAAACGCAGGCGCGTTGCCGGGCAACTGCCCTCGACCAAAAATCGATAGAGCGCCTGGAACGCCAAGCGGCCTTGCGTTTGAGGCCGCTGATACACCGTTCCAAGCACCTTGCCGGTTCGAATCAGCGGAATCAGCTCCGGGAAAAGATCGGTGGTCATCAGCGTCATTTCTCCAAGAAGCTTCGCTTCCTTTATGGCACGTATTACCGGTAAAGAATTTGCGGTGCTCACATAGAGCGCCCGCGAGTCCGGTACTCGGGCAAGATGATTGGAAACGTTCCGGTACGCTTCTTCGGGGTCATCGTGCGCCTGAATGACGGCTCGAAGCGAGAGATGATCACCCGTCGCAAGAAATTCTTGGAAGCCTCGCAATTTTTCGGCGTGATCATTGGTACTGAGGTCGCCTGTTACGACCAGAACGGACCCGGGCTTTTGAACCGTTCGCAAAAACAATTCAGCGACCATGGCGCCACTGGTATATGGATCCGTGGAGATAGCCGTTAAGCGTTCGGTTTTGGGCGCGTCGGTGGCTACACACACCACCGGCATATGGCTACGTGCTGCTTTGCGTATCCAGGGTTTGAGCTCGTTCGGGTGACCCGGAGAAAGGATGATTCCGTTGGTCTGTTCGTCCAGAGCTCGGCGAAATAGCTCCACGTCGCCTTCCCCCAGGCGTCGATGCCTTCGAAATTCGAGTTCGACATTCGAATGAAACGGCGCTGCGGCTTCGCGAATTCCTTCCGCCACGCCATCAAAAAATGCGGCGATCTCACGTGGCAAATGAACCGCAATCCGCAGTTTCCGCCGTAGCTTGAGAAATCGTGCCGCAACATTCGGCCTATACCCGAGCGTCTGCACCATGTTGAGCACGCGAGTTCGGGTCAGCGGATTGATTCCCGGCCTACCGTGAAGAGCGCGATCCACGGTGCCGATCGAGATCCCCAGCGCTTGAGCAATATCCTTGATGCCCACAGGCTGTTTCGGACCTTGAGCCGGGGCGCTGTCTCGCTGAACGGATGCGTCTCGCACCATGAACTTGAAGTGTAACCGAATTATTAGCTGGAGCGAGCAAACCGCCCCTCAGGCCGTACTACCCTCTAGAGCGCCTGTTGAGTCAGCCAGATGTGTTCGATCTCTTCGAGAGTCCGTCCTTTGGTCTCTGGTACCAGGAAGCACACAATTGCGAGAGTGACCACGCAAAAGCCAGCGTAAATGAGAAATGCTCCGGTCGGAGAAAGCGCCGTCGTCAGGGTCAAGAATGTCATGGTGAGAAGGGTGCAGGCGCACCACAGGCAAACCGTAGCGATGGACATCGCGCGCCCACGAATACGCGTCGGAAATATTTCAGCCAACAAGACCCAAAAGCCCGGGCCCAAGCCGACCGCAAACGCCGCGACGCAAAACAGCATCATGGTCAGCACGAGTGTGGCGGAAGGACTGCGGCTCAGAAACGCCGCACCCAGACCTGCCTGGGAAAACGCCATCACAGCCGTTGAGATCATCAGCAATGGCCGCCTACCGACCCGATCGATCAACCAGAGTGCCACCATTGTCGCCAGCGCGTTCACGAGTCCAATCACCACGTTGGCGAAGATCGCGGCGCTCGCGGTTTCGTGCCCCACCTGTTTTTTAAAAATCAGCGCCCCATAAAAGAGAACCGTATTGATGCCGGTAATCTGCTGCAAAATCGCCAACGATACCGCGATCCATAACGCACGTCTGAAGCCCGGGCGGAACAACTCGGCGAGCGTGCCGGTCTCCTGTTCCACGGTTTGCTTTATGCTTTTCAGCTCTCGGGCGGCGATGGCCGGTCCGTTGATTCGGCTGAGAACAGTCACGGCCTCTGCGTATCGTCCCGCCTCCACCAGCCAGCGAGGGCTCTCCGGTACAAAAAACAGCGCAATGAACAACGCGATGGAAGGCACGGCGGCCGTGGCAAACATCCAACGCCAGCTATCGGATCCAAGAAACGAGAGCGCCCAATTCACGAGGTAGGCGATAAGAATCCCGATCACAATCGCCATTTGGTTTAAGGAAACGAGGCGCCCGCGCTTTTGCGCTGGAGCGACTTCGGCGATATACAACGGTGCGAGTACTGAGCCCGCGCCGATCGCGAGCCCTCCGACAAAACGCGCAGCGATGAACTGCCCAAGTGTCTGCGGTATGGCGGCTCCGATAGCCGAGAGTGCGAAGCCGAGCCCGGTCAACATAAGAACTCGCCGCCTGCCCAAACGATCCGTGAGCCATCCGGCCACGCTCGAACCGAAAATGCATCCGAACAGCAGACTGCTGGTGGCAATCTCAGTTTGGAAATCACTGAGGTGAAATTGACTCTGCAGAAAGATAATGGCGCCGTTGATGACCGCTATATCGAAGCCGAACAGCAGGCCCGCCGTTGCGGCGACCATAGCAGCGAGATAAACATAGAGGGAGCTGCCCTGCGCAACACTGGCGGAATGGGAAGAATTGCTCATGCTCGCTTCGCCTGGACATCGGTTCGGGCCATGATGTGCTTCAGTTCGACTTGCGCCCAGAAGTGATTTCGATCTATATCGAGCGCGTTCTTCAGGTCACTGGCCGCTTCGTTCTCGTTACCCAGGCCCAGCCGCGCCAATCCGCGAACGAACAGGCTCGCGGCTTCGCTACGTTTTTGTATGTCGTCTTCGAACAATAGGAAATTGGGAAGCGACGTTGCAAAGTAATCGATCTTCACTTCCGATTGCATCTGCTTTTCGGCCGCTTCGCGCAATATGAGCAGGGCAGTCCGCGCGCCCTGCTCGTCTCCGAGACTCCGGCGGGCAAGCGCGCTGTAGTAAGCGAACAAGTTGTTGCCTGGCTTCGCTGCCGCTGCCGCGCGCCAACGCTCCTCCGCTTCTTTTCGGCGACCGAGAATCGATAACGCGACACCGCTGAAATAGTCGATATCGGTCTCCTGAATGAGCAAATGTTTTCCCTCACCGAGATTTTTAGGGTACACGCGCGCCGCGTCGAAGTGGCGTACGGCCGTTGTTGCATCTCCACGATCAAGAGCATCACGCCCTAGCAGGAGGTGCGCGGCGACATATTGACCGGAGACCAAGCCTTCCCCGCCCTCCCAGGGATGAAAGCGCCGTGAAGTCAGAATCGAGAGTGCTTTTTCGCTACGCCCGGTTTGGTTGTACAACGTGATCAGTTCGATGGTGAGATCGTCGCGCCGATCGACCAGTTCACGATGACGTTCCAGCTCTCGAAGCCGATCTTCGGGAGCTTCGCCGGTTCGCTTTCTTAATTGATCGAGCTCGTAAAGAAGTCGGCCATCGTATGGATTTGCCTGAAAGGCGCGCTGGTAGGCAGAGAGAGCTCGATCCGGGTCGCGGCAAACATTGTAGTAGGCGATGCCGAGGTTACGCCAAGGAATGGAGAACGCCGGATCCAGTCGGGCAGCCTGCTCCCAATGTTGAATGGCTTCTTCGCGACGGAATTTGTCGTAGAGCAAATTGCCGAGATAGTAATGCGCACGTGCATCCTCAGGAGAATGCTCCAGAGCAGATTCGAGCACAAGCATCTCTTCAAGACGCGAAGGAAAACAATAGTCGGAGGATGCGGCGGCCCCCCTTTTATAGAATCGCGAGGCGGAATTCGTATCGCAATCTTGGAACGCGAAATATCCGCGCGAGTAAAGCAACATC
>JAVKSW010000320.1:0-4035 GCA_039583505.1 Bryobacteraceae bacterium
GTGAACGTAGCCGGGATCGCGTCCGAATTTCCTCTGCACCTGCTCGAACTCGAAGAATGGGACCGGATCATGCGCGTCAATTTGACCGGCCTCTTTCTCACGTCTAAATACTCGCTGCCATCGATGCTCGCGGCCAAGAAAGGCTCTATCGTGAATATTGCGTCCGTTCAGGGCCTATTTGGATTTCCAGGATACCCGCATTACGCCGCCAGTAAAGGCGCTGCGATCAGCCTCACGCGGCAGATGGCGCGCGAATACGCCGGCAACGGTGTCCGAGTGAACTGCATCGCGCCGGGAACAGTGGAAACGCCGCTCGGCGCCCAGGTGCTCGCACGTTCACCCGATCCCGCCGCAGTACGAGCGATGTGGAACCGCATGCATCCCATTGGACGCATCGGACAACCCATAGATATTGCCTACGGGGCCCTCTACCTGGCGTGTGACGAGAGTTCCTGGCTGACGGGTCAGTGCCTGGTCATTGATGGAGGCTTGTCTAATTCCATCGGCTGTTAACTTTCTTTGGCTCGACGATAGGAGCACGTGACGGCAATCGTAACTCTGGACGAATTAGCGCAACTAACGCCCGAAGGCGCGCGCCTGGCAATCGGCGGTGTACATCTGTCGCGTCTCCCGATGGCCCTGCTTCAGAGGGTGATCGCTCTGGGCCGCAAGCATTTCACGTTGATCGGCTGGGGCGGGGGATTGCCTCTCGAATTGCTGCTCGAAGCCGGCGCGGTGCGGAAACTCATCTTCTGTTTCTCGAGCTTAGACATCTTCGGGCTCGCTCCCCGCTTCCGGCACGCGCTCGAAAGCGGATCCATCGAAGTGGAAGAGTGGTCCGCCCTGGCGATGATCCAAGGCCTGCACGCCGCGCATTTCAACCTTCCCGAAATGCCGTTCCAACTGCCGATCGGTTCCGATCTCATGCAAGTCGGCGATTTCTGGAAAGAGACTTCTTGCGCGCTTAGCAACAATCGTGTGGGACAGGCGCGCCGGCTCGACATAGACGTTCTCTTGCTTCACGTGCAGCGCGCCGATACCGCTGGAAATATAGAGATTCAAGGCGCGCGCGGGTTGGATCTGAGTCTGTTGGGCGCCAGCAGGACCGTCCTGGTCACGGCGGAGGAAATCGTCCATGCTGGCCAGCTCGGCGACGCTCCGCGCTCCTTCGTTCTACCGCGTACGTTTGTGACCGCGGTCGCGCATTGCCCGGACGGCGCATACCCGGCTTCTTGTCTCCCGTATTACTCGACAGATTATGCGGCCTTGCTGAATTATGTGCGCGAAGAACAGGCGCGCCGAGCTGCGACTCCGCACGACAAAGAGGGCCGTCGAACCCGCTTCGAAATGACGGAGCCGCGTAGACCATTTCTGGCAGCCGCCGCCCGCGTCACCTCGGAGGCTGTTGATGCCGCAACGCGGCAAGCAACGAAATCTGCGAATCGTCCGTGGACGATGGATGAACTGCTTGCCGTATGCCTTTCGCGCGAGTACGACAACTCGAGCATCTGTTCGGTCGGTTCCGTCTCGCCTCTTGCGATGGTTTCTTATCTGCTTGCTAAGAAGACCCATGCGCCTGGCCTGACGATTATCGCGCTGAACGGTGGGTTTATAGACATCGATGCTCACCTCATGTCGCTCAGCTTTTCCGAGCCGCTCGAGTTCCAATCGGCCAAGGTCGTTTGGGGAGGCGATGAAACGTACCACTGGTATTACCAGCAAGGCCGAATCACGCACGAAGTAATCACTACGGCGCAGATCGACGTCCATGGACGAACAAATAATGCGTGGATCGAAGCAGGGGACAAACGGCTGCGCTTACCGGGGCAGGGTGGAATGGCGGACGTCGCGAACCTACATCGGAATTTCGTTCTTTATCTCACCCGGCATTCGCAAGATCGATTCGTTGATACGGTTGCGTTCTGCACCGCCTCGCGCAGCTTGCTGGCTCAGGACGAACGCCGCCGCGCAGGCTTGCAGCCCGGCAAGGTCCGCCTGTTGTCCGATCTCGGAATTTTTGAGCTGGATGCCGTCTTGCGCGTATTTCGTCTGGTGAGTATCCATCCTGGAGTGAAGATCGAGCAGGTCCGTAGCGAAACCGGCGGCGAGTTCCTGATCGCAGACCCGCTTCCGACTACACCCGCGCCCACCGACGAGCAACTTCGCCTGCTGCGCGAGGACATAGATCCGTTCGGAATCCGCCGCCTCGAATTTGTTCCCGGACGCGAGCGCCTTAGCTTAATCGAAACTGTTTTGGATGAGGAAGCGGCCGTGATCCGCGAGATCCGCGATCTGCCGGAAGTGGAAATGAGAACCGGCGCTCGCGTGTAGCCCAACGTGAATGGAGGATTTCTAGTGAGTGGAGCATTGCAAGGCCTAAGAGTGGCTGATTTCACTCAGTTGGTCCAGGGCCCAAACGCCACCCAGCTGCTGGCCGACATGGGTGCGGATGTAATTAAGATTGAGCCGCGCCATGGCGATTGGCAGCGTAACTGGTCCATACACGACTGCTATCTCAACGGTGAGAGTCTCTCGTTTCTTGCTTTCAATCGCGGCAAGCGCAGCATTGTTCTGAACCTGAAGGACAACACCGGCAAGCAGGCGGCCTTGGATATTATCCAGTCCTGCGATGTGCTGGTTGAGAACTTCCGGCCCGGAGTGATGGACCGCCTTGGGCTGGGTTATCAAAGGCTCGCGGAGCTGTATCCACGCCTGATCTATTGTGCAAGCTGCGGTTGGGGTCAGGATGGTCCATACAAGACTCGGCCGGGCCAGGATCTGCTTGCGCAGGCGGTTGCCGGAGTGCTGATGTTGAACGGTCGGAAGGACGATCCGCCCTTGCCCACAGGCGTGGGTATCGCTGACCTCACCGCCTCTTTTCACATCGTCATCGGCATTTTGGCCGCACTCTATGAGCGCAACAGAAGCGGTAAAGGGCAGCGCGTCGATGTCAACTTGCTCAACTCCGTGCTCAGCCTCGCTACGCAGGAGGCGACACTGTTTCTGAACTCTCGTTGGGAGCCGGAACGCAGCGCTGCCGGTATCGGACATCCCTGCGTAGGAGCTCCGATGGGCGTTTACAAGACTGCGGACGGATACATCGTGGTTGCCATGATGCCTCTCGGCAAAATCGCCGAACTGGTCGGCATCTCCGGATTCGAGGGGAACGAGTCGCGTAACGCTCTAGAGAATCGGGACGACATCAAGCGCCGGTTAGAGCCTGGGTTCGCGCGAAAGACCACCGACGAGCTGATGTCCGTCTTCATGGAAGCGGATATGTGGGCCGCGCCCGTGAACACTTTTCCGGCGATGGAGAATGACCCTCAAGTAGTGCACAACCGGACGATTGCCGGCTTCGATCATCCGAACGTGCCGCATTTTCGCACCATCGGTCCGCCGGTTGCTTTCAGCCGAACGCCCACCTCCATTCGCCGGCCTCCGCTGCTCGGCGAGCACACCTGCGAAGTCTTGAAGGAACTCGGCTACTCGGCCGAGCAGTTGCAAGCATTTATGGCCGAACAACCCGTCTAAACCGCATCTCGGAGCTCGCTTTTGCCAACGCTGAAAGGCATCACCTGGAAACACGATCGCGGCCTCGCTCCCATGCTTGCGACCGCAGCCGCATTTCGCCATGAGCACCCCGACGTCATCATCGAATGGGAGGCGCGCAGCCTTCAGGACTTCGGAGACGCTTCCGTCGCAGCCATAGCAGCGCAGTACGATCTGGCGGTCATCGACCATCCTTTCGTGGGGGAAATCGCGCGAACCGCCTGCTTCCTTCCTCTCGAAGAAGCGATACCCGGTTTGGCTGATTTCGCGGACGACAGCGTCGGGCTGTCGCACATTTCCTATCGATACGACGGAAGCCACTGGGCTCTCGCCATTGACGCCGCGGCCCAGATGGCTGGTTACCGATCTGACTTACTCGATCAGGTCGGCCTGCCGGTTCCCAAGACGTGGCCCGAAGTGCTGGAACTTTCGAGAGTTAGGCGCGGTTTTGTTTCGCTCGCTCTAACACCGGTGGACGCGCTGATC
>JAVKSW010000321.1:0-4028 GCA_039583505.1 Bryobacteraceae bacterium
TTCCCGCGTCCGGAATCTCGTAGATCTTGAGCCAGTACACGCGGCCCTTATTCGTGAAAATCAAGAGATACGCATGGGTGGAGGCGATGACCAGATGCTCAACCACGTCTTCGGAGCGTGTTCCCATTCCAATGCGGCCTTTCCCGCCCCGGGACTGCCGACGGTAAGTGTCCACGGACGTGCGTTTCAAATAGCCGCCGCGCGATACCGTAACAGCGACGTCTTCCATCTGCACCAGATCTTCGAGCCGGATCTCGCCAGTGTCTTCAATAATCTGGGTGCGACGCTCATCTCCGAACTCTTTCTGCACGTCTTTTAGCTCTTTGACGATGAGCCCTTTTAGCACTTTCTCCGAACCGAGAATTTCCAGATATTCGCCGATCAGGCGTTGCAGTTCGGCCAGATCATCAAGAATCTTCTGCCGCTGCATGCCCGTCAGCCGCTGCAATTGAAGCTCGATGATGGCTTGCGCCTGGCGCTCCGTAAATTCGAACCGAGCTATCAATCCTTCGCGCGCTTCCCTAGGCGTTCCGGAGGCGCGGATCAGCGCAATCACCGCATCGAGATTTTCGAGCGCTTTCTGGAAACCAAGAAGAATGTGCTCATCATGCCGTGCTTTGCGGAGCAAGTAATCGGTACGGCGCCGCACCACGTCGATGCGGTGATCGAGAAAGCGTTTGATGACATCAATGAGGCCAAGCTCGCGCGGCTGCCCGTTCACAATGGCCAGCATGATGACGCCGAAGTTCACCTGCATCTGCGTCTGCTTGTAGAGGTTATTGAGCACCACTTCCGCCTGCTCGCCGCGTTTCAGCTCGAAGACAATCCGCATTCCGTCGCGATCGCTCTCATCGCGGGCGTCAGAGATGCCTTCGATCTTTTTCTCGGAGACGAGTGCTGCCACATGCTCAAGAAGCCTCGCCTTGTTCACCTGGAACGGAATCTCGGTGACAATAATCGCTTCTCGATCTTTGCCGTTCTTTTCGATTGCCGCTTTGGCCCGAAGCTTGAGGCTGCCGCGGCCAGTCTTGTAGTAATCGAGGATGCCCTGCCGGCCTAAGATGAAGCCACCGGTCGCGAAATCCGGACCAGGCACCATCTCAAGAATCTTGATCAACGGAGTATTCGGATCGTTGAGCAAGGCAATGGAGGCGTCAATGATTTCTCTTAAATTGTGCGACGGGATGTTCGTCGCCATTCCTACGGCAATCCCGGATGAGCCGTTGATCAGCAAGTTCGGAACGCGAGTGGGAAGAATCTCCGGCTCGTGCTCGCTGTCGTCGTAGTTGGGACGGAAGTCTACCGTCTCCTTATCGATATCCTCCAGTAAGGTCCCCGCGATCCTGGCCAGCCGCGCCTCGGTATACCGCATGGCCGCCGGCGGATCGCCGTCGACCGAGCCGAAATTTCCCTGCCCGTCGATCAGCGGATAACGCATCGAAAACGGCTGCGCCATGCGCACCAGCGAGTCGTACACTGGCGTGTCACCGTGCGGATGGTACTTGCCGAGAACCTCGCCCACGATCTTTGCGCATTTCCGGGTGGGCCGGTTATAGTGCAGTCCCATCTCGTGCAGACCATACAGAATCCGCCGATGTACGGGCTTGAGACCATCGCGGACGTCTGGGAGCGCCCGGCCGACGATCACGCTCATGGCGTAATCGAGGTACGAGCGTTTCATCTCGTCTTCGATGTTGATGAAGATCAGGTTTTTGTTATCGCCGGGCGGAAACAGACCCCCGCCAGTCGGCCCGTCTTGGTCGGCCAAAGAAAACTCCTAGTGAAGCTGGCAAGACGTGCTGCAAGTCCTTGCAAACACGGAGGCTTACCGAATGGGTCGTATAGGTTTATTGTACCAGCTTCTCGTCGTGAGCGCACGGGTTGCGAACCGCTCGTAAACGTTCAAATACGCTGCGATTGACAGCCTTAGCGCGGCGGCTGCTTTTTTCCCTACTCCTTCGCTACACTAGAGATACTCCACCCATGCTTTCGATCGTCATTCCCATTCACAATGAGGAACCGGCTATTCTGCCGCTCTACGATCGTCTCACCGCAGTTCTTGAGAGTCTTCGCCGGCCGTACGAGATTATTTTTGTGGATGACGCCTCTACCGACCGGAGCTTCGACCTCCTATCAAACCTCGTCGAGACCGACAGCCACTTGAGAGTGCTGCGTCTGCGCCGCAATTTCGGCCAGACCGCCGCGCTTGCCGCCGGTTTCGATGAGGCGCAGGGAGAAGTGATCGTCTCGCTGGATGGTGATTTGCAGCACGACCCTGAAGATATCCCACTGCTGCTTGAAAAGATTGATGCCGGCTACGATATCGCCAGCGGATGGCGCAAGAACAGAGTCGACAACGCGGTCACGCGCAAGATTCCATCGCGTATCGCCAACTGGATGATGAAACGAGCCTCGGGTGTGGAACTACACGATTTCGGCACGACGTTTAAGGCGTACCGCTCGGAAGTTCTGAAAGACGTCAATCTTTATGGCGAATTGCATCGATTCATTCCGGCATTGGCTAGCTTTTATGGTGCCCGGGTCATCGAGGTGCCCATCAAGAACATCGAGCGGCCGAATGGAGCGTCGCACTATGGCTTGAGTCGCACTTTCCGCGTCTTTTTCGACATTTTGACGATCGGCTTTTTGCTGCGATATCTCACGCGTCCGATGCACTTTTTCGGAAAGTGGGGCTTGGCTGGTATCGCACTCGGCAGCTTAGTGCTGATTACCATGTTGGTCAAGAAGCTCGCCGGACACGACATCATCGCGGAGCACGGTCCGTTACTGTTCGCCGGAGCGATGCTGTGGTTTGCGGGCCTGATGCTGTTCAGTACGGGTCTGATAGGCGAAGTATTAATGCGCACTTACTTCGAGAGCCAGGGCCGGCGCATTTACGCGATCCGCGAAGTGCGGAGTCGCCGTGAGCAAGTGGTCGATGGCGCTCGTTAGCTCTTACGGCGGCTTCATATTCGATTACGGCGGAGTGCTGGTCCAGCATCAGAGCGATGGAGATCAGGCTCACATGGCGAAAATTGCCGGTGTTCCCAAACAGGCTTTTGGAGAATTGTATTGGTCGGAGCGCACCGATTACGATAAGGACCTGATCTCCTATACAGAATATTGGGAACGGCTGGGGAAGAAGGCCGGAATTACGCTGAACGAGCGGACAATCGAGCAACTGGTCGAGCTGGACACTCTAAGTTGGATGCAATTCGACGAGAGCATGTGGGGGTGGATCGATCAACTCCGGGCGGCGGGCAAGCGGGTTGCGATCCTTTCGAATATGCCACGAAAGCTGGGAGAAGCGCTGAAATCGCAGACGGATAAACTCAGCAAGTTCGATCAAGTTACGCTTTCTTACGAGGTGGGCTCCGCCAAACCGGAGCCCACAATTTATGAGCATTGCCTGGAGGGCCTTGGAACGCCTCCAGAACAGACCCTTTTCCTCGATGACAAGATGGCAAATGTGCAGGGCGCGGAGCTATTCGGTATGCGCGCTTTGCAGTTCACCTCTCGTGACGATATCCTCCTGATGGTTCGGGCATAGATGATTATTGAAAGCGCGCGAGTTGGCGCTACACTCGCACCAGCGGGAAGATAAATTTGTTCCGTAACAGATTATGCCTGCTCGCCTTGGCCGTGATGCCGATTGGGGCGGCCCCGCCACGACTTATCATTGTAAACGCAGTGAGAGACGAATATCGGCCTCTCGCCTTTGACCAGCAAAAACTCACCGGAGTCTTAGCTGAGCGAATGCGTGCCGCCCGAGAGGGTTATCTCGAGCACATCAACGACAAGCCGCTGTTCGCTTCCCATGCAGACGAACCGGGAATGTTTCTTGAAGCGGCAGCAAACGCCTACGACTATTCACACGACTCGAATCTTAAAGCGGTTATGGACCGCATTGCAAGAGAACTTATAGCGCGTCAATCACCCGAGTCGGGCGCCTGGGCGCTCAGGTCTGACTTACTCGGCCTGCTCGCATATTACGGGGTCACAGGCGACGAGACCGCTTTTAGCGCTTC
>JAVKSW010000322.1:0-4028 GCA_039583505.1 Bryobacteraceae bacterium
TCGTCGCGAATTGCGTTTAAGGTGTCCTGAATTGCCGTCGCGGTGAAACGATCGTGAATATCATCGAGCTGCTGGATAAGGTCTTCCAGCCGATCGCGCTCTTGCGGGGTGAGGGTGTCGAACCGCCGCGTGCGATATTGATCCACGGCGTCAGAAATGCGCGAAAACAGGTCGGCTAATTGCTGCGCCTGATCGGAGGAATTGGACATGTGTTAGGACCCGCTCTGCAAAGCAGGAAGCAGAGTTTGTAGTTTGCCGATGTAGGGATCGAGAGCTAGATTGAGATCCTTTGCGCGGAGGTGATTTGCAATCTCGGCAAGCTTATGATGGCCGTCCCGAATCTCGCCTAATGCCTGGATATAGGCCTGGGCTACGGCGCTGCGGCGATTCATATCGTTCAAATCTTGAGTGTATGCGCGATCCAGGAGCAGAGTGACCGCGCCATCGGTGCTGTAGCCCACCTTCTGGTAACGAGCAGTGATCGTTTGCCGTTCCTCGCGCAGCAGGCCTTCGTAATTTTTGGAAGCGATGTCTTCAAAGCCCTTGGTCAGGGAGGAAATGCTAGGATCGGCCTCACGCAACAAGCTGATCAGGCGCTTTCGCTGATAGCGTTCCGTGAATGCTTGCGTCACGAAGCCTGCCAGTTTCCCGACTGAATCCATTTGGGTGTAGCTGAGTTGGGCACTGAGGGCGGCATTTTCCGCGGTCTGCAGACTCGGGGTGCTGACGGTAGATGTGTTGAACGATGCGAGCTGTTGAATTGCTTTAAAATACGCGACCAGGACATCCGAAGCTTTGGCCAGAGCGTCACCCTCAGCCGCAAACTGGACGCAAACCGCAGGCGTGTTCGTGGATGCCGCGGATTGGGGGCGCGTCGGTGCCGGAAGATATATGGGAGCGATCGCTTGAGCATCTTCGTGACGCCGAATACAGGACTCGTGGATGTCGCGAAAAATGGCAGGCCCCTGGTTGAGGGCTTTTTGGGCAGTTTCGGCAAACGTCGCGATAGTTTTAAGTGAGGTGCAGCCCGACAGCCATAGGCTTGCAAGGATGACGAGGGCTAAACATGACCCGGATACATGTAGACATAGGGGCGGGCTAATGTCCCTTTTCACCTGAATTGGCGGCACAATCATGCGGATGCAGATGGGCCGTTAGAGAACGCCTGTTGCAGCTTGCCGAAGGTCTCTGGCAGCGCCTCCGGAATGATGCGCGTCGCGCTGACGGTGGTCATGAAATTCGCATCGCCTTCCCAACGCGGGAGAACGTGCATGTGGAGGTGCTGTTCGACACCTGCGCCCGCTGCCTTGCCAAGATTCATCCCTAGATTCAGGCCGTCGGGCTGATAGACGCGTTCGAGGATCTCCTCAGCGGCGCGAGTGATGCGCATGATCTCTTCCGCGGCGGCGGGGCTTAGCTGCGCAAGCCGGGGAACATGCACATACGGCGCGATTAGTAAGTGGCCGCTGGTGTATGGATAGCGATTCAGCAGGACAAAGGCCAACTGGCCGCGATAGACGACGAGGTTCTGCTCATCGGCGTTGCCTGCCGCCGCATCGCAGAAAATGCAGCGCCCAGTCTCTTTTTTCCGATTCATGTATGTGGCGCGCCAGGGCGTCCACAGATGAGTCATGGGCGGAGGTAGGTCAGGACCCGGACGGAGTGTGATCCGCAACTGTGGAGGCGGGTTGGGCTTCAGTGTTATTCGCGTTGGCTTGAGCCGACTGAGCAGTCTGGTTCACAAGGTCGCGGAGTTCTTTGCTGGGTTTGAAGTACGGGATGCGTTTGGAAGGCACCTCCACGCGAGACCCTGTTTTCGGATTACGGCCGACGCGAGGCTGCCGTTGGCGAGTCCGGAAGCTGCCGAATCCGCGAATCTCGATCTTGTCCCCCTTGTGGAGGCTGTTTACAATGCTGTCGAAGATGGTTTCAACGATCGTCTCGGAGTCCTTCCGAGTCATCTCAACGACCTTGGACACTTCCTCGATTAACTCCGCCTTCGTCATACTTCTGTATTCCTTATGGTTTCTTTAACTCGTCTATTTTCTGATTTGTGGTGTTTCATGGCATCGCCTACGGTGGATGTCGCCGCAGCGGCTTGGCGTTTATAGTCCTGCAGCCGACTGCGCTCGTCGTCGTCGTTAATCGCACGCAGACTAAGTCCAATACGTTTCTGTACTTCATTCATTTTGATGATCTTGAAATCGAACTCTTTACCCACGGGTAGCGCGGGTTGCTCCGTTACGGAGGGCCTAACAGTGCTGTGTTTGGGAGTTTCGCCGGTGATTTCACTCAAGTGGCAGAGTCCTTCGACACCAGGCAACAATTCAACGAACACACCGAACTGGGCGGCGCGGGAAACGCGCCCGCGAACGATATCTCCGACGCGGTTAACACGGAAAAACGTCTCCCAGGCATCGGGTTGAAGCTGCTTCATGCCGAGAGAAAGCCGGCGGTTCGCGGCATCGATATTGAGAATGACGGTCTGAACGATCTGGCCCTTCTTTACCAACTCGGAGGGATGTTTGACATGCGCGGTCCAGGACATATCGGAGACATGCACGAGTCCGTCGACGCCCTCCTCAATTTCAATGAAAGCGCCGAAGTCGGCGAGTTTGCGCACGCGTCCTTCGACCACGGAGCCGATGCTGTAGCGCTCCGCAACGGTGGTCCACGGATCGGCCTCGAGCTGTTTTAAACCGAGCGAAATGCGGCGATCTCTCGACTTGATTTCAAGAACAACCGCTTCGACCTGATCGCCTGGTTTGACCACCTTCGCGGGATGCTTCATGCGGCGGCTCCAGCTCATTTCCGAGATGTGGATGAGACCTTCGACGCCGGGCTCGAGCTCTACGAAAGCGCCGTAATCGGTGACGCTCACGACGTGTCCGACCACGCGAGTTTGCGGCGGATAGCGAGTCTCGATCGTGGTCCAAGGATCCGGATACATCTGCTTCAGACCGAGGGATATGCGCTCTCTTTCGCGATCGAACTTGAGAACCTTTACTGTGATCTGATCGCCGACATGTACCACCGCGGAGGGATGAGTAATATTGCCGTAGCTGAGATCACTGACATGCAGCAAGCCGTCTATGCCACCGAGATCAACAAAAGCGCCGTACTCAGTCAAATTTTTCACAACGCCGGTCACTTCGCCGCCCTCGTGAATATTGGCAAGAGCCTCGGATTTTCGCGCAAGCAGCTCACGCTCCAATAGAACCCGATGGGAGACGACCGCGTTGCCGCGCCGGCGATTCAGCTTGAGAACTCGAACGGGAATTTCGCGACCGACGTAGGCATCGAGATTGTGAATCGGCCGCAAACTAATCTGCGAGCTAGGCAAGAATGCGACGATGCCGATGTCTACCGCGAGGCCACCTTTTACTTTACTGGCGACTTTGCCGGTAACTGGCGTTCCTTCCGTAGCGGCCTTCTCCAGCTGATCCCAAACCTGAAGCCGATGAGCGCGTTCGTAGGAGAGAAGGATGTAGCCTTCCACCGGATCACCGGTGCGGTCGAACATAACCTCGATAACGTCGCCGCGCTTGACAGCCGGCTTGTCGTCGATGAAGGGAAACTGCGAAGCGGGAACAAGGCCTTCGATCTTACGCCCGATATCGACGATCACCTCTTTTTCGGAAACGCTGAGAACGTGACCGTGAAGAACCTCGCGGTTATCGGTGGCGAAGTGGCTACTGTAATCGTCGAGGAACGCCTGATAGTCGGCACCATCGACCGTAGTAGACAGCTCAGCGTATTCGTCAGATGGTGCGGACATGTGTTGTTCAACCGAAAGCGGAAAGTTCCCGTCACAGGAGAAAAAGTCGGAACGCAACCGCTATGAAACTCCAGCGAACCTCATCTTCTATAGCGTACCGAATCGGGCGTCAACTCATTGATAGTTCAGTACTTCAGAACTATAGCGGAGCGTCCGAGCGATGTCAACAAGAGCCTAGTAGATTCGTGAGAAGAGGGCGGTGGTAGACAGGTGTAGGAAGCAGCGTGCCGAAACTAAGCAACTATAGCTC
>JAVKSW010000323.1:0-4021 GCA_039583505.1 Bryobacteraceae bacterium
ACGCCTTCAGCACGGAAGGAACCTTGCATGGTGCGATATCGCGCCTTCCGTATGTCGCCGACGTGGGAGCCACGGTCGTCTACCTGGGTCCGATCGCGAAGAGATCCGCTGATCCAGGAGCATCACCCTACAGCATTGCCGATTACGACGCCATAGATCCGGAGTGCGGAACCGAGCAGGACCTGCATGATTTCGTGAATGCGGCACACAAGTTGAAGCTGAAGGTGATGCTGGACATCGTTTATTACCACACGGCGCCAGATAGCAACCTTCTGATGAGCCATCCAGATTTTTTCGCGAAAACACTCGACGGAAAGATTGCTCGCGGGTTCTGGCCGCAACCCTTGCCCGATTTCCGCAACCCGCGGCTTCGCAAGTACCTGATCGATAGTCTCGTGCATTGGGTGCGAGAGTTTGGAATCGACGGATATCGTTGCGATGTCGGCGGTGGTGTGCCAGTGGCGTTCTGGGACGAAGCGAGGAAGGAACTCGATCGCGTAAATCCAAACGTGGTTTTACTTTCGGAATCGGATCGTCCCGACGATCAACTGCAGGCTTTCGATATCAGTTACAACTTTCAGTACTATCTCGCGCTCCGGTCTGTTCTACGCGATGGCGAACCCGCCGTGAAGGTGCGTGAGGAATGGGAAAGCATGAGAGGGACAATGCCTCGTGGCGCGCGACTGCTGCACTATAGCGATAACCACGATTGGCGCAGAGCGGTTGTGGAGTTCGGAGAAAAGGGAGCGTTGGCAGCTTCAATCCTGAATTTCACCCTGGATGGCATTCCGTTCCTTTATGACGGGCAGGAGATCGCCGATACGACACCGACTCACTGGCGAACTCACGGGCCTATCCCCTGGTCCAAGCCGGGGAACGGAGCCGAGGAGAAGGTGCGCGAGGTAACTCTTGCGAAATACAAAGCATTATTTCGGATACGTGCGACACATCCCGCACTTACCTCGGGTGAGTTGATTTGGATCAACAACAGTGCGCCTGAAAGCGTCCTCAGCTTCATTCGCAAGAAACAGCGCGACGAAGTTCTGGTCATCCTGAATCTGTCGAATCGGAAAGTTGACGTCACCATTGATCTTCCGGTGATGGACTACTACGCCGTTCAAAATCTGCTCGAACCTGGCAAGACCTGGTTTCAGCTTTACTCCGGGCGCGTATCAGCAAAACTGGGCGCGTTCGATGCGGTTGTCGGCGCGAAAATCCCCCTCGCCGCTCTTAAGAACAACTGAGAGGCCGTGCCTATTGGGGAGACCTGGTTAGCAGGGCTTCCGGCAACGCCCATGCATAGAGGACACCGTGCGAGCCGACGACTATGTACTGCCGGCCGTCCAGTTCGTAGCTGATCGGAGCGCTTTGCACTTCCCCGCCCCCATAGCTATGCCATAGCGTGCGCCCGCTAGCGGCATCCAGCGCGAGGATGTTGCCGTTGATATCGGCGGTAAATACCAAGCCGCCGCCGGTGCTGAGTACGCCCGCCCAATCGCCGCCCAATCCGCCGTTGCCGAGATCGTGTTCCCAACGAGTTTTTCCGGTTTCATAGTCGATCGCTTTCAATGCGGAATGGGACCACACCGACAAGTCTCGTCCCGCGAACCCTTCCGGTTTGCCCGATGAAAGGACGTAATACAAGCTGAAGCACCGGTGCGAATCCACGTAGAGCAGGCCGGTATCCGGATCGAAACTTGGAGACATCCAATTCGTGGCACCAAGCGCATCTGGTTCTACCAGAGTTCCTGCCGCGCTTGGATATTTGTCTGTTTTGCCGATGGGGCTACCGTTCGAATCCACGCCAGAGCTCCAGTTAATTTCCTCGTAGGGCACCGATAGCAGAGCCTTTCCGTTTGTCCGGTCAAGAACAAAAAAATATCCATTTCGCGACGCCTGAAGCAACAGCTTGCGAGGGTGTCCGTGGAAATTCGCATCGACCAGAACGGGCGTTTGGACCGCATCCCAGTCATGCACGTCGTGCGGCGATGCCTGAAAATGCCACACCAGTTTCCCAGTATCCGGGTTGAGGGCGACTATGGTGCAAGTAAACAGATTGGCACCCGGCCGCGTGTCCCCCTGCAAGACCGGGTTGGGATTTGCCGTTCCCCAATAGAGCAGATTCAGAACCGGGTCGTAGGTGCCGGTAATCCACGTCATGCCGCCGCCATGCTCAATCGCGTCGCTGTTTGGCGGCCAGGTTGCCGATCCCGGCTCGCCTGGTTTGGGAAGCGCGCTCCAGTGCCATTGCAGCTTTCCGCTCAGGGGATCGAACGAATCAATGAAGCCGTGCAGATCCGTAAAGTCGCCGGAGACGCCGACGATTA
The DNA here is from genome assembly GCA_039583505.1 of Bryobacteraceae bacterium. Taxonomy (GTDB): domain Bacteria; phylum Acidobacteriota; class Terriglobia; order Bryobacterales; family Bryobacteraceae; genus Bog-105. The sequence continues at coordinate 2,328 of JAVKSW010000323.1, forward strand.
CGTGATTGCGTATGATCAGTGGCGCCATCGTGGCCCAGTAGCCGAGCTTTACGTCTGCAAGTTCGACGTTCCATTCGACTTCGCCGCTCCTGGCATCGAGACAAAGCAAATGCGCGTCAGGCGTTTCGAAATAGAGTCGCCCTTGGTACATTCCGACGCCGCGCTGGCCGATGTGCAGGCCTTCGTTCGCATGGTAGTGATAATGCCAATCCTGACGGCCGGATCTGGCGTCCACCGCCCAGATATCGTCAGGCTCGGTGAAATACAACGTTCCATCGACCAGGAGCGGCGTTGACTTGAGACCCGGACCGGTCGTGACATTGGTTTGAAAGGCCCATGCCAGGCTCAGCATATCCACGTTGGCCTTGTTGATTTGGCGTAAAGAGCTGAAACGTTTGCCCGAGTAATCGCCGTTGTAGGTGGGCCAACTATTCGGCGATGGTTTGAGAATGGATGCGGGATCGAGGCCCTGCGCCCCGAGACACAACACGGCGCTGAAAAGTATCCACAGATTTCGCCAGATCATTTCAGCGTCTCCAGGTAAGCGAAAAGATCATGAATGTTTTTATCTGTGTATTTGCTAAGGAACGCCACATGCGCGGCCAGCGGATCGCGAATTTCGATTTTGACTGTGCTTCGATTCCAGGTATGCACCCAGCCATTGCGGTCGCGAAGGGAGAGGAGAAACTCGTCGGAGTGAATCTGCTCGCCGCGGATTATCTTTCCCGAGGAGTCGGTCACGGTAACGTTCGGCGCCACTCCGGATGGAAAAGCGATGCGAGTCTGCAAATCGATCGGTTTATATTTTGAGGCGATATGCGCGAAGTCGCCCGTGGGGGAATGACATTGAGTGCAGCGGCCCTCCCCATTAAAATAGGCTTTGCCAGCATCTGCGCTTCCGACCAGCAATTTGTCGAGCGGATAGTCTTCCGGTTGTCTTTGGGCAATCGAATAGGCCACGCGCGCCTCAGCATGTAAGAAATCGGCAATTTGACGTATTTCCGCATCGGGGAGCTGGAATGCCGGCATACCTTTTTCCGGACGGCCGTTCCGAACTACCGGGCCGATGAGGTTTCCGTTCACATCATGGCTGACGAGCGAAGAGCGAATAAGGTCGGGGCCACTTGCGCCGCGGCCGTCCGGACCGTGGCAGAACCCACAAGTCTGCTGAAATGTTTTTTGGGCCCGTAAGTTGCCGGCGGTGATTGCCTGCTGGTCCCGGATGCCGTCGGGATCTTGCGCACGCAGGCATCCACATCCAACCACAAGCGTAAGCGCGGCAAGCGAGACAGCAACTTTAGTCATGGACAGTGGCGGCGCATTCATAGCACTGCTCAGCAATGTCTTTCAGCATCAGCGATTGTTCCCACCGGTCGCTTTCCTCAACAGCAGGCGTACCGAAGAAAACCGGAAACATGCGCGCGTAGAAGATGTCCGGCCCAAGCAGCTCAGGGGTGAAGTAAATGCGATCGCCCGGGTGCGCCGTGCGTCGAAAATGACGAAAACATTCAGTCCAGAGGCGTCTGAAGTGACCGATGTAGACCGGCTCCGGAGTGGCGGTGTCGATAGCCACTTGTATACATCCCGGGTTGCCTATTCTGCCGTGGAGAAATCGAACGCGTTCGAGGACCGGCGCGATGAAAGCAAGCTTGCTGTCGAACCCACCGTAGACCATCTCCTGGCCCGTATACCAA
>JAVKSW010000324.1:0-3998 GCA_039583505.1 Bryobacteraceae bacterium
GACCTTGGTGATCGGCACAGGCGCGTACTTCATTGCCCCGCAGCCTCGCCTGCTGGTCTATGCAGATCTCGCTCGCTGGGAGATTCAGCGGCGCCAGCGGCGGAACGAGATCGCGAATCTAGGCGCCGACAACTTTACCGATCCTCCCAGCTTCAAATACAAACGCGCCTTCTTCATTGACTGGCGTGCCGCCGACCAACTGAAACAGCAATTGCTCGCCCGTGTCGATCTCCTGCTCGATACCAACACTCCCGGGCATCCGAAGATGATTGCCGGCGATCAGTTTCGTAGAGGCCTCGATCTCGCCGCTCAAAGGCCATTTCGTGTTGTGCCTTTTTTTGACCCCGGTCCCTGGGGAGGCGACTGGATGATGCGCAAGTTCGATCTTCCATCTGATCGCCCGAATTATGCCTGGTGCTTCGATTGCGTTCCGGAGGAGAACAGCCTTCTGCTCGGGTTTGGCGATGTGCGTGTCGAAATTCCGGCCATCGATGTCGTCTTTCACCGCCCGAAAGAGCTGCTCGGCGAATCCGTGTACAGCCGCTTCGGAGCCGAATTTCCCATTCGGTTCGATTTCCTGGACACCATGAACGGCGGTAACCTCTCGCTGCAAGTGCACCCGCTCACCAGTTACATCCGGCGCCACTTCGGGATGTCCTACACCCAGGATGAGAGTTACTACTTACTGGATGCTGCGCCTGATGCGTCGGTGTTCCTCGGTCTGAAAGAGGGAATTGACTGTAAGCGCATGATTGCAGATCTCAGGTCCGCGCACGAGACCGATCGATCTTTTTCAGCTGAAGAGTATGTCAATCGCTGGCCCGCGCGCAAGCACGATCACTTTCTCATTCCGGCTGGCACCATTCACTGCTCGGGGCGAAACAGTGTTGTGCTCGAAATTAGCGCTACGCCCTACATCTTCACGTTCAAGCTGTGGGATTGGGACCGCATGGGACTCGATGGCCGCCCGCGTCCCATTCACCTTGAGCACGGCATCGCCAATGTCCAATGGGACCGCACCACTGAATGGGTGCGGAACAATTTAGTAAATCAGATCCGGACTGTAGCGCAGGACTCCTGCTGGCGCGAAGAGCGAACCGGTCTGCATTCACTTGAATTTATCGAGACCCGGCGCCACTGGTTCACCGGCCCCGTACCTCACAAAACGAACGGCTCTGTCCACGTTTTGAATCTCGTCGAAGGCGAAGCGGCAGTGGTGGAAAGTCCCGAGGGCGCTTTTGATCCCTGGGTAGTGCATTACGCGGAGACATTTATTTTGCCTGCCGCTGTAGGCAGTTACACTATTCGTCCGCTCGATAATCGCACGCAGTGTGCCACCATGCGGGCTTCGGTCAGAGACGGCAATGGCGATTGATTTCGGTCTCGACGTGCAGGCCGCCTTCCATCCGCTTGGCTTTCGATACGGAGCCGGTGTCGTAGGACCCGAGCCCGAACTGCGGCGCCTGGATGCGATTCGAGCCAACCTGAGAGATCCAGGCTGCACCGGCCCCGACCCTGTATACGCCATCGCGATGGATGTATTCCGTTCTCAGGACCGTGCCGAGCTTACCGGCCGACATCTGGTCTTCGGCATCGTGGCGTATGCCGCCGGAAGCCTCGGTCGGGAACCGGTGCGCAGCCAGGGCCATGTGCATTCACGTTCTCGCTTCAGTGGCTGGTCGACGCCTGAGCTTTTTGAAATCTGGCAGGGGCGGGCGTTTATTTATGCGCAGGAGTTCGTCGCCGATGATCCCGGCCGCTGCATTGCTGTGGAGGCTCGCCCGGGAGATCGCGTCGTGGTTCCTCCCGGCTGGGCGCACGCCGTAGTAAGTGCGGACGCGAACCATCCTCTCGTCTTTGGAGCGTGGTGCGTAAGCGATTACGGCTTCGTCTATGACGACCTGCGCGCGCGTGGAGGCGTCGCCTGGTTTCCGCTGCTCGATGGCGGCACAACTGTTCAGTGGGAAGCCAACGCCCGATACGGCAAAAGCGTGCTTCAGGTCCGCCGCGCTCGGCAATACCCGGAATTGGGTCTGCGGCCGGATCTCCCGCTGTATACGCATATTGCCGATGCGCCACAAAGTCTGGAATGGGTCTCGCAGCCGGCCCGGCAAGCCGGTCTTTGGCCGCAATTCGAACCTTAGAGAGGATGCGCTCGAACAATCCGATGCTCTCCGTCGAGACTGAAGTTCGTCGTGGCTATGTTTACCTGATATCAGCCGTCGCGGCGTTGTCCGGTCTGTTGTTCGGCTTCGATACCGCTGTGATCAACGGCGCTCTGCCTTTCTTGCGCGATGAGTTTCGGTTGAGTGATATCAATGTCGAGCTGATTGCCGGCGTTCTGCTGGTAGGATGCATTGCCGGCGCGGCGATTGCAGGTTATGTCAGTGATCGCCTGGGCCGCCGCCGGTCTTTGATCGTTTCGGCCATCGTGTTCGCCGTCGCCTCGATAGCATCTGCTGTGCCACGAGGATTGATCGAATTAGCCCTGGCGCGGCTGGCAGCGGGTCTGGCGATCGGTCTCGCCTCAGTGCTCGGGCCAATGTACATTGCGGAAGTTTCGCCACCGCGCATCCGCGGCTTTTTAGTCTCCGTCAATCAACTCGCTATCGTCTCCGGCATTCTGCTCGCCTACTACATAAATTGGCAGCTGGCCGCCCTCGGTTCGGGAAACTGGCGCTGGATGTTCGCCACTGCGGCGGTCCCCTCCATCGCTTTTTGGCTTGGCCTTCTCGCCATTCCGGAAAGCCCTCGCTGGTTGGCAGCTCATGGCCGGGAGCGTGATGCGTTCCAGATTCTGAATCGCGTGGCTGGCGCACCGGAAGCGGAACGAGAACTCAAGCAGATCCATCTGGCCCTTCAACAGGAGATGGCAGGACCCGCCTCTCAGCTCTTCAGCCCCGCTATTCGCCGCCCGCTCCTCCTTGCAGTCATTCTGGCCGCTTTGTGCCAAATCACGGGAATCAATACGATCATCTATTACGGGTCGATTCTACTCCGTGAACAGGCCGCGCAGAGCGCTTCCTCCGCGGTAGGCGCCAATGTTCTGATCGGTGTAATCAATCTGGCGGGCACCATTGTTGCGATGTTCACCATTGAGCGCCTCGGCCGCCGCGTTCTGCTGCTCGCCGGTTCAGCCGGTATGGCTGTTTCGCTCGCGGCGCTCGGCCTGGCGTTTCACCACAACGCGAGATCCTTTCACCTCATTCTTGCGCTGATACTCGCCTACGTTTTCTGCTTCGCGATCAGCCTCGGACCCGTCGTCTGGGTTTACATTTCCGAACTGTTTCCCACTACTGTGCGCGGGCGCGCCATGTCCGTTGCCACCATGACCGTGTGGTGCGCCTGCCTTGCCGTCACTCTCACGTTCTTGAGCTTGATTCAGGCACTCACGACAGCCGGCGCGTTCTGGTTCTATGGAGCGCTGTGCGTTGTTACCTTCTTTTTCGTGCTGTACTGGCTGCCGGAAACGAAAGGCCGGACACTCGAAGAAATTCAAGACTTCTGGAAATGATCGTTTTGGCCCATTTCAATCACTGATAGTCATGAACAGTTGAAATACGCTCGTCGCTGTGATAGTTTTGACTCACAAGCATGCAATCGCCCGCCGCTGCCCTCCCGAAAACGGCTCCCGAAAACCGCTCCGCCCGGCGGCAACCGGAAGGCCGGCTCAAGGAAAAGACCGCAGTCGTTACCGGCGCCTCCATGGGAATTGGCCGCGGTATCGCCGAGCTTTTCGCTCGAGAGGGTGCGCGTGTCGTGGCCGCCGACATCGATCAAAGCGGGGGCGAAGAGCTGATTACGCAATTGCGCTCTGCCGGAGGCGAATGTCTTTTCCGCCGCACCGACGTCAGCGTCGAGCCGGAAGTCCGCGCGCTCATTGATATCACTCTCGACGCTTTCAAACGAGTCGATGTCCTGGTGAACGTAGCCGGGATCGCGTCCGAATTTCCTCTGCACCTGCTCGAACTCGAAGAATGGGACCGGATCATGCGCGT
>JAVKSW010000325.1:0-3997 GCA_039583505.1 Bryobacteraceae bacterium
CTCACAGCGTCACATTCGAGGGCGTTCCCGTTGAGCGCGGGGTATTGGCTGCAGACGGAATGCGCAACGGCATTCGCGTGCATCGGGAAGTGCAGATGCCCGGCGAACCCGCGGCCATCGAGTTGACGGCCTCCTCCGGCACGATTCCAGCGGGGCGAAACGGCATCGCGACGATCAGTGCGAGCATCGTTGATTCGGATGGCGTACACGTCATGGGAGCGAATCCACCTTTGACGTGGAAAGTGGACGGAGCCGCAACACTGGTTGGTCCTCCGACATACGAAACAGATACCGATAAGGACGGATCGCAGTGCGGCGACATGTATATCGACACTCCGGTCTCCAACGTGATTCGTACCACCGAACGCAACGGGCCAATTCTGGTTACCGTGAGTGCTCCCGGCCTGCGCCCGGGCCGGCTTACGCTTACTTCTGTTGCGCCGGCCGTGGATGAGGTTGCCGGCATATCGGAACCCCGTCTTTCCGATGCAGGGCGGCGAAAAATTACACGCGATGTGAGTTTCCGGGCAGTTGTTGCGTCTGCGAACGGTGATGAAACAAAGATAGCGGAGATTTCGCAGGATTATGATATCCGCGAAACTCCCGGGAAAGGGTATGAGCCAGGCGTCCGCGAATTCCTACTGGAGCGAAACGCGGGTATCGATAGTTCGACGCCGCAGTTTCGCTCGTTAGTGTCTCAGCTCGCAGGTGTTCTCGAAAGGACGCACGGCCACATGATTGCGGATGATTATAACTTTTTGATTCGGCAATTTAATCGTACGGGGAAAACAGAATAGGGGGTGTCGAGTGTTCAAAGCAATCCAATTGCGCCATTCGTTACTGCTGAAAGTCCTTGGAAGTGCTGTGTTCCTAACTGGACCTTGTCTCGCCCAAGGCATCGGCGTGATCTACGGGACGGTTACCGACCCCAGTGGAGCGGGCGTTTCCGCGGCCAAAGTGACGGCAGTCCTGACTGAGCAAGGGACGACGCGCGAAACCATCACGAGCGCGACTGGTGAATATGTCTTTTCGGCGATGCCGATAGGCAGGTACACCATCGCCGTGACTGCGCCGGGTTTCGAGCAATTTCATCGCGAGGCAATTACTCTCGATGCGAACCAAAACGTGCGAGCAGATGCGCAACTGGTGGTGGGTAGTGTCAACCAATCGGTGATTGTGAATGCCCAGGCTCCATTGGTGGACAGCCGGTCGGCAGTGCTTGGCACTCTGATCGATGGGCGCAGGCTTACGGAGTTGCCCATCAATGGCCGCAATATCATCTCGCTGGCATCGCTGCTGCCGGGCGCTTCGGACGTCAGCGCGCCACAGACCTTCACGGGCGATCGCAGTGGTCCTACCGTTTCCATGTCGGGATCTCGGGCGGATTTCAATCTTTTTCTGTTCGATGGCCAGGATTTTCAGGCATCCTTCCGCGACACCGGATTGAACTATCCGCCGCCCGATGCCTTGCAGGAGGTAGAAGTTCTGACGAGCAACTTCAGCGCCGAGTACGGCCACAACGCGGGCGGCGTTTTCAACGTGGTTACTAAGTCCGGCACCAATCAACTGCATGGTGCGCTGTGGGAATTCGTGCGCAACAGCGATTTCAATGCCCGCAACTTCTTCGCCCAGTCGAATACACAACTCACGCAAAACCAGTTCGGGGCGGCTGCGGGCGGTCCTATCAAGAAGGACAAGTTATTTGTCTTTGCCTCGTATGAAGGCCTGCGCGTCCGGCAAGGAAGACTGGCCACCGGCGCCTTTCCATTGACCGCAGCCGAGCGGGCCGGCAATTTCAGCGGTGGCAAAGCAATTATCGACCCCCTGACCAAAAAGCCATTCCCGAATAACCAAATTCCAACCAGCCGTTTCGATCCGGTGGCGGAGGCGATCCTTACAAAGCCAGGGTTGATGCCGCTGCCCGACGCTGCCGGCGGGAGCCTCATTCAAGTTTTTGCGGAGCCACAAAATAATGATCAGGGGCTCGTTCGAGTTGACTACAACTTGAACACCCGCCATCTGATCACCGCCCGCTATAACCAGAATTACGGTACGCAAGCAAGCTATGCCGGCTCCGTGCCGACTTATGAGGCGATCGATAACTGGGCGCGCGTGCAGAGCGCCACGGCAGCCGATACCTTTACCGTCACGCCCTCCATGGTGAATGAATTCCGGCTGGCATACAACCGCTTCAGTCCTGAATATTCCCCGGTGAGTCAATTCTCGCTCGCCACGCTCGGCGGCAACTTCCCCGTGCTCAATGGCGTCAATCTTCCGCCGAACATTAGCATTTCCGGCCGCCTGACTTTAGGGGCGAACTCCAGCGTCGATTCACAGATCGAAAACGAAGATTATCAAGTGACCGACATCTGGAACTGGACTAGGGGCAGTCACAGTATAAAGGCTGGATTTGAGGCCTTCCGCCGGCGTTATTTGAATCGCAGTTACTATTTCACGATGGGAAACTTTAGCTTCACGGGAGCAATTACGGGCAATGCCTCGGCGGATTTCTTATTGGGGAAGCCTGCCAGCGAGACTGTGGCTATGCCGCTGCTGGAGCAGAGCGGAATTCAGACCAGCTTTAACGAATTTGTGCAGGATGATTGGCGCATCAACTCACGATTGACTTTGAACCTCGGCTTGCGCTACGAACTGCCGCTACCCTGGTACCAGCCCCAGAATTACTGGGCCACGTTCCATCCTGGACAGCAATCGGCCGTGTACCCGGATGCGCCTCGTGGAGAGGTTTTTTATGGCGATCCGAACGTACCGCGCGGAATGATTCAGACAGACAAGAATAACTTCGCGCCGCGAATCGGCTTTGCTTGGGATGTGTTCGGAAACGGGCGCACGTCGGTGCGCGGTACCTATGGTGTCTTTTACGACTTCATCACCGCCAACATTATTCAAAACACCAGTCAGCCCTTCCGCAACCAGTTCACTTACAACACTCCTTACAGCCTTTCGGATCCGCTGCGGGGGCAACCGCCTCTGCCGCTGACGACGAATACAACCAATCCCACTTTCTTCGGTTTGCCAACCATCAATTATCCGGATCCCACTGCGCGCACGCCCTATGTGGAAGCTTTCAATTTCGGAATCCAAAGGCAACTTGCGCCGGATACGATGTTGGGGGTCAGCTACGTCGGGAAATTGGGGCACAAGCTGCTGCAGGCTGTGAGCACGAATCCTGCGCTGCCCGCTCCGGGTGAGACGCTGACCAATGAAGATCAGCGCCGTCTTTATGCTGGCTGGGGCGGCATGACGGATATGCAAACTTCCGCCAATTCGTCCTACAACGCGCTTCAGGTGGAAGGAACCAAGCGCTTCAGCCATCACTTCTCTATTCAGGGCGCTTATACATGGTCAAAAGCTATTGACGAATTTTCGTCTACATCGGCCGACACCGCAGCGGCTCCGCAGCCGTTGGATCTGGCAACGGAACGCGGTCTCGCCACCTTCAATGCCACTCACATCGGCTCGCTATCATGGATTTGCGATCTTCCTTCCTTGAACGGCAAACCGGCGGCGGTGCGCCTGCTGGCCGGCGGATGGCAGTGGAACGGGCTCTTCACTGCTCGAACGGGGCTGCCGCTGAATGTCACAGCCGGTTCCGATATCGCCTTGAGTGGAACTCCCAACCAGAGGCCAAACGTGGTTGGCGATTGGCACGAGCCCAACGGTCGAAGTCGCGGCGATGAGATTGCCGCTTGGTTTAATCCCGCCGCTTTTCTTGCTCCCGCTCCCGGAACGTTCGGCGATGCCGGACGCGATGTCATTATCGCCCCCGGCTCCGTAAATGTGAACGTGGGGCTATTCAAGAATTTCCTTTTGCCAATCCGTGAGAATATGAAGCTGCAGTTTCGGTCTGAATTCTTCAACGTGCTGAACCAGGTCAATCTCGGAAACCCGGCTACGACACTGGGCTCGACTATGGGTCGAATCACCTCGGCAGACTCACCCCGGGTCTTGCAGTTTGCTTTAAAGCTTCTGTTTT
>JAVKSW010000326.1:0-3991 GCA_039583505.1 Bryobacteraceae bacterium
ACGGTGACTGGAAGATCCCTGACGGTGTTGATGAACGACAATCTTTTTCGGCCCCTGCATCTCACCCGCACCAGCATGGTGTGGGAGCCGCGCTTCGAGAGTGATTTTGCGAACGGCTATGACGAGTATGGGCGCTCGCTCGGACCTGAGAAACGCACCAGGCCAGACGCCGCAGGGTCGATGCAGACAACGCTGCGCGATTACGCCATGTTCCTAAGCGCAGTGATGCGGCAAACAGTTCTGAACACTCCCGCCACGGAGATCATGTTTAGCTCGCAGATGAGCATCCATTCAGCACATCAATTTCCATCGCTCGCAATGGAAACCACGACCGCCTATGATCCCATACGCCTCCGCTATGGATTGGGCTGGGGACTGTATTCCTCTCCCTGGGGGAAGGCCTTCTTCAAAGAAGGGCATGACGAAGGATGGAGACATCTCGCGTTGTGCTTCAGCAACGGGAGCGGAATTCTCATCATGACGAACAGCTCCAACGGCGAAGGAATCTTCAAGCCCCTCATGGATTCGATCTTGGGACCAACCTCGTTCCCATTCCAATGGGAGGGTTATACGCCCTACAATCTTCTTCCGCCGCTGCCAAAGCTGAAGGCGCACAAGACAGTTTCCCTTACGCCGGACCAACTAAGCAGACTTGTTGGCCGGTATGGGTTATCGCCAGATGTAGTTCTTTCCGTTACAACGGAAAGAGGTCATCTGTTCGTTCAGGAGAACGATGAGCCGAAGCAGGAGCTTCTTCCCGAGAGTCCCCAGGACTTTTTCTCTGCAACCTCCAGCGACGAGTGCACCTTCAAGCCCGCAGCCGGTCGGGCCCAAGTTCTGGTATTACATCTCAGCGGCAGGGAAGTAGATCTCAAGCGCCTCAACTGAAGTTCCGCGATCCTCTCACCAAACCCGCCTGATTAAATGGAGTTTCTATGAAACTCCAAAGCTACACCATTACCCAAGGGAAGGATCGCGCACCGGCGCGCTCTTTTCTCAAGTCGATCGGCTACACGGACGCGGACCTGAAAAAGCCAATCATCGGGATTGCGAATACGTGGATTGGGACGATGCCGTGCAACTTCAATTTGCGGGAGCTTGCGGTGGACGTGGCGCAGGGCGTTCGCGAAGCGGGCGGCACGCCGATGGAGTTCAACACCATCGCGATCAGCGACGGCATCACCATGGGTACCGAGGGGATGAAGATGTCGCTGGTCAGCCGCGAAGTCATCGCCGATTCCATTGAACTAGTGGCCCGCGGGCACATGTTCGACGGCATCGTCGCGCTGGTGGCGTGCGATAAAACGATTCCCGGCGCCGCCATGGCGCTTCTGCGGTTGAATGTGCCCGGTGTGATTCTATACGGCGGAACGATGCTGCCGGGAAGGTATAAGGGCCGGGACATCACCATTCAGGATGTGTTCGAGGCGGTGGGCGCGAACGCCGCGGGGCGGATGAGCGATGACGATTTGCTCGCCATCGAGAACGCCGCTTGCCCGGGCCCCGGCGCCTGCGGAGGCCAGTACACCGCGAACACCATGGCGACGGTGATGGAGATCATCGGCCTCTCGCCCATGGGGCTGAACTCGATCCCGCAAGTGGATCAGCGCAAGCACAGTGCGGCGCGGCACTGCGGCGAGGTGATTATGAATGCCGTGCGCAAGAACATCCGGCCCTGCGACATCGTCACGCGAGCTGCGATTGAGAATGCCATCGCAAGCGTCGCCGCGTCGGGTGGTTCGACCAATGCGGTCTTGCACCTGCTGGCCTTCGCTCGCGAAGCGGGAGTGCCGCTGACCATCGACGATTTTCAGGAATTGAGCAACAAGACGCCGCTGTTGGCCGATCTGAAGCCCGCCGGCAAATACACGGCTGCCGACATGGATAAGGCCGGGGGCATTCCGGTCATCGCCAAGCGGCTTCACGACGGCGGGTACGCGCATTCGGAAACCATGACGATTACCGGTAAGAGCTTCGGCGAGGAGGCCCGCATGGCCACTGAAACGCCCGGGCAGGATGTGATCAGACAGCTCGATAATCCCATCAAGAAATCCGGCGGGTTGGTGATTTTGAAAGGGTCGCTTGCGCCGCAGGGATGCGTCGTCAAAGTGACCGGACTGAACCGTAGCTCCCAGACCGGACCCGCCCGCGTGTTCGACAGTGAAGAGGCCGCCATGCACGCGGTATTAGGCGGGGAAATTAAGCCTGGCGACATCGTCGTCATCCGCTACGAAGGGCCTCGCGGCGGACCGGGAATGAGGGAAATGTTGGGAGTCACCAGCGCCATTGTGGGCGAGGGGCTCTCCGAAAGCGTGGCGCTGGTGACCGACGGACGATTCAGCGGCGCGACACGCGGCTTCATGGTTGGGCATGTGGCGCCCGAAGCGGTCGCAGGGGGACCCATCGCCGCCGTTCGTGAGGGCGATTCGATCACCATCGACATCGATACTCGCAAAATCGATCTCGACATTCCAGCTTCGGTACTGCACGATCGCCTGGCGGCTTTCTCGCGCCCGGCGCCTAAATACACAACGGGCGTGATGGCCAAGTATGTAGCCCTGGTTAGCTCAGCCTCCGATGGTGCAGTAACATCGCGACCCACGTTATAGCCCGCGCCTTTCGCTCTGATTCTTGCCCATATCTCGGGCCGGTCGGATATGTTGGAGTAAATGGCTCCCTCTTCTGTTGCTGTTGACCGATACTTGGAGGATTCATCCGGTTACCGGGGTGAGGCGGACCGGGTCTTCCTCCCAAGCGATGTGGAAGAGCTTCGCCAGATTGTTTTGGCCTCGGCCTCGGAACGCGTTCCTCTTACCATTGCCGGGGCGGGAACCGGTCTGACGGGTGCGCGCGTTCCGCACGGCGGATGGGTGGTTTCGCTCGAACGATTCCGCGCAATTGAAATCAAGGCCGGTACGGCGCATTGCGGCGCGGGCGCCATTCTCAGCGATGTGCAACGCGCGGCCGCCTCTACGAAGCAGTTTTTTGGTCCGAATCCCACCGAGGACTCGGCTTCTATTGGCGGCATCATCAGCACGAATGCCGGTGGTGCGCGCAGTTTTCACTACGGCTCGGTTCGGCGGCATGTCTTGAGCATGGACGTGATGTTCATGGATGGCCGGGCGAGGCACATAACCAGGGGCGAGCGCGTCGATTTTCCGATTACCCCGGTCCGGGTACCGGCGACGACCAAGAACTCTGCCGGTTATTACCTCCACCCCGATTTGGAATGGGTCGATCTATTGCCGGGTAGTGAAGGAACACTAGGTATTGTTACTCACGCCGAATTGCAGCTCTTGCCGGAGCCCGGGGCCGTGCTGAGTGGCGTGATCTTTTTTGCTTCCGACGACCAGGCTCTCTCCGCCGTGGATGCGTGGCGCCCCATCGCGGAGCTGCGGCTCTTGGAATTTATAGATGAACACGGCTTGCGACTGCTTCATCCCCGCTACTCCGAAATTCCCCGAGAAGCTCGCGCAGCGCTGCTGGTCGAACAGAACCTCCAGTCGGAAGACGACGAGGCGATCGAGTTATGGGTCCAACGTCTGCGCGATCATAACGCGTTTGAAGAGGAGTCCTGGTTCGGATTTCGGGCCGCCGATCATGAGCGGTTTCGAGAGTTTCGCCACACCCTTCCGGTGACCGTGATCGATATCGTGCGTCGAAACGGCTTTCCGAAGTTCGGGACCGACTTTGCGGTACCGCTGAATCGGAATCGTGAGCTGTACGCGTATTACAAGCGCCGGTGCGAGGAGATACTGCCAGGGCAATATACGATCTTCGGTCACGTCGGAGACGCAAATAATCACGTCAATCTGCTTCCGGCGACCCCGGAACAGGCGCGCCGCGGCGAAGAGATGATCTACGAGTTTGCCCAGTATGTCGTATCGCTTGGTGGAACCGTTGCGGCCGAACATGGCATAGGCAAGAATAAGGCCGATTTGTTGAAGCTTATGTATTCAGCCTCCGACATTGAAGCCATGCGAGACGTAAA
>JAVKSW010000327.1:0-3987 GCA_039583505.1 Bryobacteraceae bacterium
TGCCGGACGTCATTCCCAACATCATCGAACTGCCTTGGGCACTAGCGGAGTTCGCTTCCGATACGGCCTTTCTGACCATGAATCAGGTCCGCATGGCCTTTCTGATCGCCGCCGCCAGCGATCGCGAGGTCGGCTACGTCGAACAGAAGTCGGAGATCGCAACCGTCATCGGCAGCGCGTTCGGGTGGCGTGCCTTGGCACGGCAGTTGGTTGGAAAAATCCCTTTCGGGGGCGGTTTGATCGGCAAGGCCGCTGTTGCCTACGCCGGTACGAAGGTCCTGGGCCTTTCGCTCGATCACTATTACAGCATCGGTTTTACGTATACGCGCGAGGAGCGCGACCGGCTGTACGCCGACGCATTCCGCCAGGGGAAGAAAGTTGCCACTCGCCTCCTGACCTACTTGCGTCCGGACTTGGCCGCCCGATTTGCGCGTGAAGCCGCCAGATCGCCCAAGATCAATCCGGCGCTGTCGCAAGTGCAAAGCTAATACCGGCGCGGTCTCGTAAGCGTTGTGTCGAAACCGATTGCGCTTGTCACCGGCGGTAGCCGTGGGATCGGGCGGGCCATCGTCGAAGAACTTTCGCCGACTCACCACGTCATCGCCACGTACAACAGCAACCGCGCCGCCGCCGAATCCGTCGCGCAGGCCACTGGCGCGACGATATTCTCCTGTCAACTCGGCGATCCAAAATCGCGCCGGCACCTGCTGAGTCACGTGCGCGAGCGTTTTCACGACATCGATCTGCTGGTGAACAATGCCGGAATTGCGCCTCGCGAGCGCCGCGACATCCTCGAAGCAACCGAGGAAAGCTTCGACGAGTTGTTTGCGACGAACTTGAAAGGCCCCTATTTCCTCACTCAGGAAATCTCTCGATGGATGCTCGAGCGCGGCTCCGGCCGTATTGTTTTTATCGGGTCTATATCCGGGTTCACCGCATCGACGAATCGTGGCGACTATTGCATGACCAAGGCCAGCATCAGCATGGCTGTGAAATTGTTCGCGGCACGCCTTGCCGCTCATAACGTCCAGGTTTTTGAGGTGCAGCCGGGCGTCATCCGAACCGACATGATCGCTTCCGTCGCTGCCACCTATGAACAGCGCATCTCCGACGGTCTTGTGCCGCAGCGGCGGATGGGCGAGCCGGTGGATGTCGCGCGCGCCGTGCGTGCCATCGCCGACGGGCATCTGGATTACTCCACCGGACAAGTGATTCACGTCGATGGCGGTTTCCATTTGCGATTGTTGTGAACTCATAAGTATGGAAGTTCTTGATTCCGTCGAAGTGCGCGTCCTGGGCGCGCTGCTGGAAAAGGAAGCGACCACGCCAGAGTATTACCCGCTTTCCCTCAACGCGCTGGTCAACGCCTGCAATCAGAAATCGAATCGCGATCCGGTCGTCGACTACGACGAGGACACGGTCTACGACGCGGTCAACCGCCTGCGGGAAAAGAAGCTTGCGCTCACCATCACCGGCAGCGGACGCGTAAACAAGTACAGCCAGCGTATCTCGGAGACCCTGAATCTGGGCCGGCGCGAGCTCGCGGTCTTGTGTACGCTTCTGCTGCGCGGTCCGCAAACTCTGGGTGAAATTAAAGATCGTAGTGAGCGGATGTACCCGTTTGGGGATCTCGGCGAAGCCGAAGCAGTGCTCGAGAAACTGGCGGATGGGCTAAGCGGCGGGCTGGTCAAGAAGCTCGCCCGGCAACCCGGGCAGAAAGAGGCGCGCTACTCGCACCTGCTCTCGGGTGAGCCGGCCGAAGGTGTCGCGGAGGCCGCATCCGCGCATGTACCGCCGCAATCGAGAATGGCTCAACTGGAGAGCGAACTGTCACAGCTCCGTTCCGAATTGAATGAGCTGAAGATGAGATTCGAAGCGTTGGAATCGCAACTGCGCTGAGTCCTCAACCTTGAACTGCTCCACTGATTAGGCTGAAGAGCAGGATGCACAGCACGATGGCAGTAATCGCCACGTATTTGCGATCTCCCTCGAATGCGAAGCCAACCAGGGACAACGCCACGCGAGCAATAGGCGTTGCGATCAACAGCAGCAGACCGAATTGAATGATCGACCGGCCGCGCAACGCAAATGCGCCTGCGACGATCTGGGTGGCGATGCGATCGATGCTGGGCTGGCCCCGAAAGGTGTGATAATCGGCCGACTCGCCGCCATGTCTCGTCAGATAATACAGGCCGCCCGCCAGCACCACTGCACCTGAGATCAGCACGCCCGTGCGCAGCAGGATACTGACCATGCGCTCAATACCCGTGTCGGTTATCTTCGGCTTCATATCTTTCCCCGGATTCCGCTCACGATCATTTCGAGCGCGATAATGCCGACGATCACCGCAAAGACTCTGCGCAGCAGCGGGACCGGCAGACCGGCGAGGAACCGCGCCCCGATGAGCGATCCGAAAAGTACGCCCAGCATGACGGGCATGGCAATTCCCGGATTCACATAGCCGCGGCTCAAGTACAGGCTCGCGCTGGCCGCCGCCGTCACGCCGATCATGAAATTGCTTGTGGCGGTCGATACCTTGAACGGAATCTGCATCGCCTGGTCCATCGCGATAACTTTGAGCGAACCCGATCCAATTCCCAACAGGCCGGACAAAGTACCGGCCCCGAACATCAATCCAAAGCCGGTTTTCACCCGGTGTACTACGTAGCTTTGCGGCCCTTGGGAAGTGTAGTACGAGCCGTTCAGCTTCAGCCGCTCGGCCAGTGCGTCCGGTGGCAGCGGTCCCTTCTTCGAATGGTGTTCCCGGCTGCTTTGCCAGGCGGCCTGGATGAGAATCAAACCGAAAATAATGCTCAATGCACTGGTCGGAATGTGCGCGCCGAGAAACGCTCCGAACAGCGCGCCCAGGGTTGTCGCGATCTCGAGAAACATGCCGATGCGAATATTCGAGTAGCCGTCCCGCACATACGCGGCGGCCGCGCCGGAAGATGTGGCAATCACCGATACGAGACTTGCCCCAATGGCATACCGGATGTCTACGCCCAGAAACAGAGTAAGCACCGGAGTAACAATGACGCCGCCACCGAGTCCGGTCAAAGAACCGACGAACCCCGCCAGCAGAGAAGCCGCGAACACGATGGGAGTGAATTCAAGGATGTTCATTGGGCGTTGTGCCGAGTGAGCGAAGTTCGAGATAAGCTGATCATGTCGTGAACAAACTCCTATTCTGTTCGATCTTCACAGTCGCCTCGGTCTCGGCTCAACAAGCCCCGCCCGTTCAATCACCAGATGTTCACAGCGACGGACGTGTTACGTTCCGCCTTCGCGATCCAAACGCGCAGCAGGTTTCCGTCAACGTGGAAGGCGCAAAGGCGCCCTTGCCGATGGAGAAGGATCAGCAAGGCGTCTGGAGCGCAACCACGGACGTCCTCCAACCCGATCTGTACGGGTATTCTTTCGAAGCCGACGGCATGCATCTCCTCGACCCTTCAAACACTACCATCAAGCCGAACCTTTTAGCTCTCAGCAACATGGTTCACGTGCCCGCGGCTTCGCCGCTTCCTTGGGACAGCACCGCCATTCCGCACGGCACCGTGCATCATCACTTCTACACATCCGCCATCGTCGGTGATAACCGTGATTTCTACGTTTACACGCCGCCCAACTACGATGCGAATGGAACCACGCGTTATCCCGTGCTCTATTTGCTCCACGGCTACAGCGACGACGCCAGCGGTTGGACAGCGGTCGGCAAGGCCAATCTGATTCTCGATTCGCTCATCGCGCAAGACAGGATCAAGCCGATGATTGTGGTCATGCCGCTCGGCTACGGCGCGCCGGAGATCGTTCAGCGTACTCCGCAGTTCGGCGCACCCTTCCGCAATGCGGCTCTCCGCGACAAAAACTTTAACAACTTCCGGTCAGCTCTGATCGACGAAGTGATCCCGGCTGTGGAACGGATGTACAAAGTGGATTCCAGCCGCGACGCTCGCGCCATTGCCGGGCTGTCGATGGGCGGTTCGGGGT
>JAVKSW010000328.1:0-3973 GCA_039583505.1 Bryobacteraceae bacterium
TCTCCGGTGAGTCCCAGGACCAGAAACTCCTTGCCCCGCTTCACTACATACCCCACCGTCTTCGGTGCGGTTTTCCGGCCCGGCTCTTGTGCGCGAATTCGAAACCCGCTTTGCTCGTCGCCTTCAGCACTGAAATCGCTGGCGGTCGCGAACATATCTGCTAGGGAGGGCCAGCTCAATGCTTGCGGTACCGCATCCTGTTTTCCGAATAACTCGAGTAATCGGAACCGGACCTGCGCCAGCGAACTGTCGCGTGCTTCCGTAATGACCGTCTTCTTCCAGGCGTCGGCGTCTGGCCCATTGAGCACCGCGACCACGAATCTCTGGAATGCGGCGATTCCCGGTTGTTTGGATTGCGCGCTTTCGTCAAAGTCTCTCGCTTTCCGAACGCGCGCGAGATCTTCCGCTGAAATGCCGTGACCCACGGCTCCAGCCAAATCGAATAACGCCGCTGCCGCCGCAAACTCGCGCGAGCTCAAGAGCAACCGTGCCGCCTCGATTAGTACCACTTTTCTTTTCGCGGCATCTGGAAAGATGTACTCTGCTTCTTCCTTTACATCGTTTACTCTGCTTCCGGCCGCAATGCCGGCCAGCTTTATCACAGGATTGGCGTGGTCGGCCTGCGGATAAAGGAAGAACTGTCGAAGTTCGCTGTACTTTCTGGCAAACAGAAGCGTAGTGGCGTAGTCGTCGATCATGCCCGCCCGCGCCAGCGTGTCGAGCCCCGCTTGACCGTACAGTCGTACTGCGTCATCTACGCGCGCGGAATTCCCGAATCGCACTCCAGCGGAGTTATAGGTGTAAAGCGTAGCTAGTCGAAGCAAGTAACCTGGCGTCGCATTGAGATCGAGGGCCTTCAGGTACGCTTTTTCCGCCTCGCTCATATTCATGCCCGCGCTAAATGGCGCCCCAAACTCATCATGCGTATAGATCCACCCCAAGTGTTCATACGCCGCGGCATTGTTTGGGTCCTTCGCAAGAACTTCTCTGCAGAGTTTCACCGCCTCTGCTCGCGCCCCAGCGTCCAGGTACGCGCTTGCAAGCCGTAGGCGAGCGGCGGGGCTTGCCGGTGCAGATGCGACGTTCTGACGCAGCAACGTGATCGCCTCTTTGATTTCTCCGTTCGCCAGCTTCTCTTCCGCCACGTTATAGAACACCACGCGCACACCCTGCTTGCCTGAAAGCTTAGGAGCGTCGCGTCGCATCGCCGCCACTTCTTGAGCCGTGTAGCGCAGCTTTGGATTGACGCCGGTGTAGGTGATCCACAAGCTGCCATCCGCGTCCAATTTCGTTACGGTGGCTAGCTGCAGGGGTCCTACTGTGACAGCGTCGGGCGGCGGCGCTTTCTCAAATCGATATCCAGGCGGGGGGATCACATGATACGTGCTCTCTTCCACGAACGACGGAGGAACGTAGTAATCGAAGCTGCGCGAAGAACTGGGCGGGGCGCCTCGCTCATTCATGATTCCCAGCACGGCAGCCAGGTGCTGGAAATTCGCCGAGACCGGCCCTGGCAAATCGACGAAGCCGCCCTGATCGCCGACTTGACTGGCCGAGTAACCTTCCAACGTGAGTTGCACGCGCGCCGGCGAAAGCAACTTGCTGGGATCCGGGGCCTCCGCTTTGGTCATTTGTTGCGCTCCCGCAAAGCGTGCCATCCGCGTCCGCGCGTTCTCTCGTTCGTCCGCGTCCGCGCTGTTGAGCGCTTTCGCGAGCGGGCGCAGCACGTCCTCAAACACGCCGCTGCTTCCGATGGTTTCAACGACGGCAGCGCTGCCTCCCTCCTTGAGGCGAATTTCAACTGTTTCAGTTTGCCGATTCTCGGATGCCGTGTTCTCCGGCGTCCGAATCAAATCTGTAGTTCCGGCATCGACGATCAACGCCCACCGCCCCTCGTCGGCGAGCGGCAGGCGTGACACTGGCGTAAACTCGGCTGCGGGATCGATCCACAGCGGATGCTGCCCGGGAACATAAACCAGCACTCGGTTAAATGCTTCGAGACCAGGCAGATTGGAAATCGCATCTGCGCGCGGATCGGCGCTGACCAGCGCAACCTTTGCAGTAATGCCGCTGGCCGCCAGTTCGCTGATCAGCACAACAGCTTCATCTTTCGAATCGCCAGATCCCTTCTTGAGAGTCTCGGGCGGCGTGTGAGGCCTGTAGGGTGAGCCGCCGAAGGGCGTTCCATCGTCGTGAACCTTTTTCCGCAGCTCCTCGAACATCGCCTCTGTAGCGTTGACCGGGTCGGCGCTCGGCGTGGCGTGTCCACTCAGCGGAGCTCCGACCGCGTCTTGAATAACCGGTGCATACCAGGCAGCAACACTCTGCCAGCTCGCTACGTTACTGAATGTGATTGTCGGCCGCGCTGTCATTTCCGGCGGCAATGCGCCTGCGCCTACTGCGGCAAACACGTTGGAGGCCTCGATAAAAACTGCTTGACCTTTACCAGAAGCCTGGTTTCCGATATGTGGAGGATTTGCGAAGCCACGCGCCGCCGCGCGTACTGGCGAATTGGAAGGCGCGCTGATGGTCACCTGGAAATGTCCAATGAAAAATGGCGTGTCCGGGACAATTTCTCCCAATCGCGCGCCGGGAAATCCAGCTTCGCGGTCGCTTTGAACCGTCTCCAGTTCTAAGACACTGTCCACATCCACGGCAGGAAGTATCGCCGCGACGAGTCTGACGTGTCCTGCGGGCGCTGGCACATCGCTGACCGATGCCTCCTCCAACAGATGCGCTTGCCCGTCTGAAGTAATCACGCGCGCCTTCAGCTTGGGCCGGTTCTCCCGCCAATCCACCCACGGGACAGCCACCGGCCGCGCGCCCTGGATGCCCTGCAAGCGGAGAACCCGCGTGATACTTCGCGTGGTCGTCGTCATTTTCCCGGTATCGTCGATTTGCACCTGAACCGCGTAGTCGATCGTAATGGCGTTCAGGCCTTCGGGAACCGGATACCTCGAAACGGCGCTCAGAATCGCCCGAGGATCACTTGTAAAGAGCGGTAAAATCCATGGCTCCGCCGCGGGAAGACGCAGAGCTAGCGCCGCAACGAAACACAGGCGTGCTGGCGACAAACATGTCAAGCATAGCTAAACCCCGGGAGTCTCGGCTTTACTTCGATACGAAAGCATCCACGACATGAATAACACCGTTGGTGCACGGCATGTCTGACCTGACCAGCAAGGCCTTCCCGATACGAAAGCTTGCACCGTCAGGCTGCACCGGCAGCATCTCGCCCGCCTCGTTCTTTACGGTTTTGCAGCGCCGCAGGTCAAACGATTCGATGCCGCCGGGTAGCAGATGCCGGTTGAGAAACTCCTCGGCATCTTCGATGGAAGATCCTGTAAATGCATCATTTCGAGGAGCGAGCAAGGTATGCAGGCCGCTGCGCCGAAGCACGTACCACAGATCGGCATCGCTCACCAGTTTGTATAGCGCGGAACATTCCTCTATCCTCGAGAGAGTTTCCCCGATTCTGCGGGTTTGTAGTCTCTGATCGATCCCCGGATCGATGCTCTGGTCTTCACTGGTTCCTTGCTGGCCCGGCATGTTTTTGCCCTCAATGCCAAGACACGCGCGAGCCGGGCCGGGTTTCCGCTAATTCAACTGCGAAATGAACGAGGTACGAGTTCGCAAAGGCTTGAATCTGTTAATTTGGTCTGGGCACCCCGTCGTCGGGCCGTTACCCTGAAGACTTGATGACACGAACCGCCGCGATATTCCTCTTAGCCGCTCTCGCTTCCTGCAGCCGCAACAAAAATGAACGCGCTGGAACCTTCACGCTGGGTCCCGACGCTGCTACATATCTACTGCGCATCGGCGTCGGCGTAAGTACCGGCCAAAGGACATGTATGGCCATCCATAACGCTAATCTCCCGCCAGGCGCCCAGGTGACGCTGATCGCTCCGATGCTGCCGCAGACCACCGCGCAAGCCGAAATCGGCGCCGCCTCCGGCAGTCCATGCCCGTTAAC
>JAVKSW010000329.1:0-3923 GCA_039583505.1 Bryobacteraceae bacterium
GAATAGCTGCTTGAATTCCGTCTTGATGCGCCGCCTCGGCATCCCCATTTCCCTCTCTGTCGTCTATATCGAGGTCACACGCCGCCTCGGCCGTCCGATGTATGGAGTCGGTCTTCCCGGCCACTTCATCGTTGCGTACGAAGATGCCGAGGCGCGTTATTGGATCGATCCTTTCCACTCAGGCCGTATTCTCTCGTTTGCCGATTGTTGCGCTCTCGCCAAGCAAACGGCGGGTGTAGACCTGCGATTGAATCCGGCCGTGCTCGCGCCGGTCAACAAACGCCAGATTCTGGTCCGGATGCTGAGCAATTTAAAAGCGCTGTACCTGCGCGGCGAGGCATTCGACAAGGCTCGCCAGGTGCTCGATCTGCTGATTGACGCAATGCCGGAATATGCAGAAGAGTACCGTCATCGCGGAATTGTTCATCTCCGGCAGCAGAATCATCGCGCCGCGCAAGTGGATTTTGAAACGTATCTCAGGCTGGAGGCCGATGCGCCGGAACGCGAACAGGTCCAGAAGCAGCTTTTATTGATCGAGCGCTGGAAGGCCGGAATGAATTGATCGGACGCGTTTCGCGATCACTTGCAGATCCCGCACGAATAATTCGTATTCCTCGTCATACCTCTCGGGCATTCTCAATATTGCGGAGGGATGAACCGTAGCGACCAACTCCTTGGCCCAGCGATGGGGAAAGAATTTGCCCCGTTCGGCGGTAATTCGAAATTCACGTCCCATCAGCGACTGCGCTGCCGTGGCGCCCAGGCAGACGAGCAGTTCGGGCTCAATTGCGGCGAGTTCCGCCTCGAGCCACGGCTTGCAAGCGGAGATCTCGATGCCGTTCGGCTTTGCGTGGATACGTCGCTTGCCGCGCTCCAGGAACTTAAAATGCTTTACGGCGTTCGTGACATAGACCTGTTCGCGATCGAGCCCCGCCTCCTGCATGGCTTTGCTCAACAGCCGGCCTGAGGGGCCGACAAAAGGACGCCCTTTGTGGTCTTCTTCATCGCCGGGTTGTTCGCCGACCATTACTACTTTGGCGTCTTGGGGTCCTTCGCCAAAGACCACCTGAGTTGCATGCGCGTACAACTCGCACCCACGGCACGCCGGCGCCGCGGCGCGCAGCTTACCTAAATCGTGTGTTGAGGGCACCCACGGCGCCGCTGATGCTTTCTCCGCTTTTGCCACCCAGCGTCCCGGATCAGCCGCGCACGCTTTCACTGCCGGGCGATACCGCTTGCGACGCCTCTTCGAAGTCGCCCTCGTCCTCCGGCAATTCGCTTCGCGCGGGCAACTCCCCGAAATCGCCGGCTCCATTGAATGCCATTTCGAACGGCTGGGAAATCACCTTCACATTGGGATAGAGCAGCGGCACAAGATTCTCACTGACGGCAAGGTGTGTCAGTTCCAGTGTGTTTATGATTCGGCAATACGTCACCGTAGACAAGTCGATTTTTCCAACCGTCGGAGCGATATTCGTCAGTGCCTCGCGATCGCTGGGGAAGTGAATAGGCGTCCGGATACACGCGGGTGTAGAAGCGGTGAGGGAATTGATGTATGTCGGTTTCCAATCGACATCGTTCACCAGACGATCGTGCACCACGTCCGCCATTCCCAGCCCGACGGCACTGTGATACGTCAATCCGCTCAGTCCACGCGCATAAATGCGGTGCACGACCGGTATATCGGGGAACGGATTGTAGTGGCCCGTGACAGTGCGGTTGATCACCTTAGTGTCCATTCCTGCGCCGCTGATGTTCTTTCCAATTTCATCCACGATGAGAATGTCGATTTCGGGCGCCGGCAGCTTAGCCATCCAGGATTTCACTTCGCGCAGCAATCGTTCTTCCTGCGCAACCATCCCCGCCCAGCCTTGCGTCGAGCTGACGGGGACCAGTCCCGCCGTCTCATGGTGCGCGCCTTCCTCAATGGCGAGGCCGCCTAGCACTTTTCCGCTGGAAAACACCTTTGAACCTACGCTGCGGATCATTTGTTCCAACCCGATACGGTAGGCAAACGTGTGATATTGCCGCGCACCTGCGAACTTGCCGAGGCCGATCGCCATCATTTTGAACAACCCGCTCTCCAGTGCGCCCGAGAAGTCGGTGTGCCACTTCACGCGGCCGACAAGGAATATTCCATCCGCCTCGTAAGCATTCTTGTCGATGAAGGTCTCGATGCCTTCCGGTGTCGTGCCGAGCGACACAACATCCAACGAGCTGAGAACAGGCACGCCCATGGTAGCTTCGTGGACCCCGTAGTGAGCTAAGACGTCGGCTTGCCCCTCAGCAGTCGCGGCTCCATGGCTTCCCATCGCCGGAAAAATAAAAGGTTTGGCGCCTTGTGCTTTCCAGAACTCAACGACGGACTTCACGATGGTTGCGATATTTGAGATACCGCGGCTGCCTACGCCGATGGCGATTCGCGCGCCTTTCGGAACGCGCGAGGCGAAATCAGCTTGCGACAATTCGTTGCGGATATGACTTGGAATGTTTCGAATCGCGCGGTTCGGGAAGTGTTGTTCGGCGAGCACGAATCTGGGCGGATTCATGCTTTCAGGATACTCTCGCGTCGGGTGGCGGAGGGTCTAGGAGGGCTCTGCTTCGCTTCCCCAACTCTGCTCGAGCATGAGCGTATATTCTCCGGACGCATAGAGATCGAATACGAATTCTTCCGGCTCGGGACGAACGAACCCGGCCTCTTTGAGGCGCTGTTCGTACCACTGGTCCAGATGCCTGTGGTAGCGGCGGAGGAACTCGGGGGCGAAGGTCTCGGCCGCCGGGAAGTCATGAAAAACGGCGTGCAGGCCGATGGAGCGGCGGAACAACGCGCAAAAGTCGAGTACCCCCCAACCCTCCAGCTTGGTGCGGACCAGGGGTGGCACGTGCTGCACCAGGAAAATGGCGAAGGTCTCCGGCCCAATTTTGCGTCCTTCAAAGATGGGCGAAAGGGCGGCGGTTTCGGCGCATTGCTCCATCCACCGCATAACGTCTTTGCCGATGTAAAACAGCATGCGCAGTTCTGCATAGCGGCCGCGAAGCAGTTGCTGGTCCAGATCCTGATTCGACGTATTCTCGCGAGGCAAAAAACCCTGCAGCGCCAGACTCGCCCGCGAACTCTCCATAAGGACGGAGGTGTCTTCCGCCGCGGAAAAGGGATGCAAAATCAGAGGAGGCAGTCGGAACGTTTGTGGGCCGTAAGATTTCATCGGGATGTCCGCGACTGTCGGGATATCGCTTTGACCTGTCATTTTAGAGGAGAGTCAGGGAAACCGCACCCTAGATACCGTATCGGCAGCAAATCTCTCGAAGTGACTGGTTTCACAACGGACGTTTGGACATAAACCTTTAGGCGTAAGCGCTCATTTCTTGAAGATTGTTGGGACTGTGACCTCACAGCACTTGGCCGCCGGCGGTCCTTCGATCTCCTTGGGCCGATTCAGCTCTAATTGGATCACCGCGTCCAGTGTCTTCCAGGCCACGGCACCGGGAATCATCCGGCCGTTTATAAACAGTGTCGGTGTTTGCTGAACCTGCAATGCGCGTCCGCTGCGGAGGCTCTCTTCCACTTGTTTCGCGGTTGCATGAGTGTCGATGCAAGTGGCAACCTTAGCGGCGTCCAAGTTCTGCTGCCTGGCGATGGCCAGTGTCTGATCGCGCAGATTCTTTGCGGTTTCCGGGTGCTTGAACCAATTGTCGATCTCGCCCTGGTGCTCGAAGTCCCAATCGTGAAAAGCCCAGAACGCGGCGGCGCTTTGATCCGCTAAGCAATGAGCCGCTTCCGAGGCAGTCCGTGCCCAGGGATGGATAGAGTCGATAGGATAATCTTCAAAGATCACGCGAACGTCGGTTGGATAATTCTTCGGGATATTGTCGCGGACGGTCTTAGCGAAGTCGCGGCAATAGGGGCACTCGAAATCGCTGAA
>JAVKSW010000330.1:0-3915 GCA_039583505.1 Bryobacteraceae bacterium
GCCGGATAGCTTTGGGCTGACCTCATGCTCAGCCTATTTACATTCCTCGCGACCGCCGATGAGATCGGTGAGAAGTCCCCAAGATGCGCGCTGCAGTAGGAATCGCCAACGCCCCTCGATCCCGTCAAGGCTCGCGGGAGGGCTGGCTGGGCTGGAAAGTGATGTCGCTCCTGGCCCGGTACCGCGTAACGCTTGCCGCTCTCGCTCTGTTGGTTCTGATCGCCGCCGCGCTCGACCTCGCCACGCCCTTTATCACCCGCGGCATCATCGATCAAATCATCCGCGCCCTCCAGGGCAAGCAGCAGACCCCGTTTACACGTTTGATCGTAGCCGCAGCCGCGATTTTTGCCGCCACCACCTTCACCCGTCTCCTCCGCTCTTTCTATAACTACCGCCTGTTTCGCACCGCATCGCAATGCGAAGACGAGGTCAAGAACGCGGCCTTCGCGAATTTCCTCTCGCTTGATACCGAATACCACTCCAGTGTCAACACCGGCGAGGTGGTGGGTGCGCTCGACCGGGGCGGAACAGCTATCTTCGTACTCCTTTATGAAGTTCTCGGCCAAAATCTGCTTCCCCCGCTGCTGGTGGTCGCCGGAGTACTGATCTCCCTTGTCATAAAGAACCCCTGGATTGCTCTCATGGTCTTCCTTCCTCTGCCGGCCTATGTTGTGGCCGTCGCCCGGCTCGGAGACCGCATGCACGAAATCGAGCACCGGATCAGCTGCGCATTTGAGACCGTCACGAAAGAGTCGTATGACATCGCGAGTAACGTGCGCGTGGTCAAGAAATTTGCGCGTGAGAAGCAGGAGGCCCTGATGCAGCGCGGCCTTTTGCACGCGGCTCGCGACGAGCATTATCGCGGTGAACGGCTCTGGGCACTGGTCGAAAACGTGCAAAGCTTCATCGCCACCGCCGGACGCGTCGGCGTCATCGCATTGGGCGGATACTTTGTCCTGACCCATCGCTGTACCGTCGGCGACTATGTTCTGTTCATCGCCATGCAGGACATGGTCTACGGACCCATTTCGCAGCTCTCCGTCATCTTGCCTAAGCTGCGCCGGAACCTATCTCGCGCCGAACGCCTCTTCGAGATCCTCGATCAAAGGCGAACAATCCTGGATACCCCCCACGCGCAAGAGCTTTCCGGAGCCGAGCACTCAATCGAGTTCCGCAACGTTGGATTCCAGTATGCCGGCGCGGACCGATGGGCGCTCCGCGATGTCAGCTTCAAGGTCCCCGCCGGTTCCGTGGTCGCGCTCATCGGGCCCAGCGGATCGGGTAAAAGCACTTTGATGAACCTGCTCCAGAGGCTCTATGATCCCCAGCAAGGCGCCATTCTGCTCGACGGCACGGATCTGCGGGACATTCAGCAGCGCAGCTTGCGGGAACACATCGCCGTGGTTCCCCAGGAGATCGAGCTTTTCTCGAGGACCATCTTCGAGAACATCTCCTACGGACGCGATGCGGTCACGCGCTCTGAAGTGGAAGACGCCACCCGAGCGGCCCAGGCGCATTCCTTTATTCAGAACTGCACACAGGACTACGACACCCAGGTCGGCGAACGCGGCCTGCGATTGTCAGGCGGGGAGCGGCAGCGCATCGGCATTGCACGAGCGCTGGTTCACGATCCGAAAATATTGATTCTGGATGAAGCCACCAGCCATCTAGACAATGAAAGTGAACGGTTGATCCAGCTTGCATTCGAGAAACTTGTCGACGGCCGGACTTGTTTCGTGATCGCGCACCGGCTTTCCACGGTGCGTAAAGCCGATGTCGTCGTAGTGTTTGCCGATGGCGCCATTGAGGCCGTCGGGACACACCAACAGCTCTGGATCACCAGCCCCACCTATCGCAAACTGCACTCGCTCCATGTGGCGGAGCAGCCGAGGCGCACGGTTTCGAGCGAAACCACTGAAGAAACCGGCGCTCTGCTGCAAGCCGTGGGCGACTAAAATTAGTTGAGGCATTCCTCTGTCCAAACAAGCTGCGATGCGTCTGCTCATTTGGCTTTGGCTCGCGTTTGTTACAACGCTGTCGCTTGCGCCGCTCAGTGTGAAGATTCAGCTAGGCACCACCGGACGTCTTCACACCATGGGCCATTTCCTTATCTTTTTGATCACCGCCATGGTGCTCTGCTGGACGGCAAATAGCCTGCCAGACAAAGCACGCCGTTATCTGGCGGTCTGCGCGATCGGCATCGTGCTGGAAGCGCTCGAAAAAATCTTCTACCACGATATGTTCGAGTGGCACGACGTCGCCGTTGACGTGTTGGGAGCGGCCGTCGGGCTTGCGCTCGTCAGCATCATGGTTCCGCTCATCTCCGGATTCGAGCGCGACTCAGTATCTCCTGAACGCTAAAGCTTCTCGTTCAAAAGCAGCTTGCGCGCGGTCTCCAGTTCCTTAGCCTTCGCGCTGTCCACTTTGGGAAACGCAAGCTTCAAACTTTCCAGCGTGTCGATAATCGCCGCCGCGACCACTATGCGGGCAAACCATTTGTGGTCCGCGGGAACTACATACCAGGGCGCATACGGGGCGGCGGTGTGCCGGATCATATCTTGATACGCCGCCATATAGTCGTCCCAATGCTCGCGCTCGCGTACATCGTCCTCTGAAAACTTCCAGTTCTTGTCCGGTTCTTCGAGCCTGCTCAGAAAACGCTTCTGCTGCTCCTCTTTCGAAACGTTGAGAAAGAACTTCCGAACCACCACGCCGTTGCGATCCAGATACTGTTCGAATGCATTGATGTCCGCGAAGCGTTCTTTCCAGATCTTTTTCGTGACCAGCGGTTTCGGTATCCGCTCATTCGCGAGCATGTGCGGATGCACACGCACGACCAGCACCTCTTCGTAATGCGACCGATTGAAAATGCCGATGTGCCCTCTCTGCGGCAGGCATTTCGACGTGCGCCACAGATAATCGTGGCTCAGATCTTCAACGGAAGGCGTTTTGAACGAGAACACCTGGCACCCTTGCGGATTGATGCCCGACATGACATGGCGGATGACGCTGTCCTTCCCGCCGGCATCCATCGCCTGAAAAATCAGCAGCACCGCCCAACGATCCTGCGCATACAGCTTCTGCTGCATGTCGTTCAACCGCCCGACACTCTCTTTTAGAAACGCACCGGCTTCTTCCTTAAGATCGAGCCCTTGCGTATCGGCCGGGTCGAAGTCCTTCAGGCGGAACTTCTTCCCGTTTGCGATGCGGTACGGCTCAATCAGCTTGGCGGAGTTGGGAGATTTTGGCTTCATCGGTAAGGCAACGCGCGGCGGCTACCGATAGGACAAACACGAGAGGCATATAGTTGCGCGTTTCGACCAGCCAACTGAAAAGAAGACTCGAAAGGAACAATGTCGGCAGCAAATAGAAGTACATCCTCTTCAGCGGGAGCGGTGTAGATTTCCAGCAGAGCGCCAGGAAGGGAACGTATCCGCAAGCCACAATCAGGAAAAGCGCCGGCCAAGGGTCGTGCCAGTTGAGCAAAATGTGATCGGCGTTCACACCGCTCACCTGTTGATATCCTATCGGTCCGTGCAGCACGGCGGTGCGAACGGCGAAGTATATCGCTAATGATGCTGCGCACAGCACGCCAGCCTTGATCGCATACTGTCTTTGTCCACGACAGAAAATCACGTAGTAGCCGGCAAGCGCGAGCACCGTCTCTTTCGCCAGCGATCCGATCAGCAGTGTGGCCAGCAAGAATGGGAAGTTCTCCGTCTCGAGAAAAATAAACGCGAGTACAAACGACAAATGAGACAGGGGATCGGTCAACTGTCCTGCGTAGTGTTCAAAACTGATCGGATACACGACTGCAACCAGCAGCATTGCGGCAACCGCACCGCGAAACGCCGTGTACAGGCGCGCGTAGCGGTAAATGCCATAGAAGAGCAACAGCCCTGAAAGCAGCCGGTA
>JAVKSW010000331.1:0-3903 GCA_039583505.1 Bryobacteraceae bacterium
CTCCTAGAGATCGCTGCCGACCCCCAGCATCTGGGCGCAGAGATCGGCTTCATGAGCGTGCTGCATACGTGGGGTCAGAACGTCCTGCACCATCCGCATGCCCATTGCGTGATTCCGGCGGGTGGTCTTTCGCGCGATCACCAA
Source organism: Bryobacteraceae bacterium (assembly GCA_039583505.1). Classification (GTDB taxonomy): domain Bacteria; phylum Acidobacteriota; class Terriglobia; order Bryobacterales; family Bryobacteraceae; genus Bog-105. The sequence goes on from JAVKSW010000331.1 coordinate 145, forward strand.
CGCTGGATTCGCCCACGCTATGCATTCTTTCTACCCGTGAAAGTGCTCAGCCGGGTCTTTCGCGGCAAGTTTACGGCTGGATTGAAGAGAGCTTTTCGAAAAAGGCAGTTGGTTTTTCCCGGCAGCCTTCAGCCGCTTGAGAACGAACGGGCCTTCCGCGCGTTTCTTCGCTCGCTCTTCCGCCAAGACTGGGTCGTGTACGCGAAACCGCCGTTCGGTGGCCCGCAGCACGTCCTTCACTACTTGGCCCGCTACACCCATCGCGTCGCCATCTCCAATCACCGGCTAGTACACTTCGCCGATGGTCAGGTGACGTTCCGCTGGAAAGATTACGCCCACGGTAGCAAACAGAAGCTGATGACCGTAACAGCCGAGGAGTTTCTGCGCCGCTTTCTTCTCCACCTGCTTCCAGCTGGCTTTGTGCGTATCCGCTTCTTCGGCTTCCTGGCCAATCGCCGCCGTAAGACTCTGTTGCCGCTCTGCCATCAACTACTGCTGATGGCATCTCCGCGCCGCCTCACCTCCATCCAACCCCAAACGTGTTCTCGGGCTGTATGGCGATGCCCTCGTTGCGGCGGCTCCATGCTCCTGATGCAGCGCCTTAATGTTGCGGAACTCCAGTCGCAATCGGCGCAACCAAGGATTCACATTGATAGCTCTTGACACCTCTCCAGTTGCGGCGAACCCAACAGATGCACCGGCACCTGCGCTATGCGTGTACTCGGATGATGATTTTTGCCGACATCCCCACGTTTTGGGCCACTTCGCCGTTGCCGAGAACCGCGTATTCAACCCGGCGCGAACGCTTACAGTTCATCAGAACGGACATCCCGCATCGCCCAAGCTTCATCGGAAGCTTCGAAATCGTATTCAAATCCCATAACGGCTTTTTGCCAAACTGGCCGCGTCCGCCGCAGACGCGCTCGCCTTCCTTCAAACGGCTCAATCCGAACTGATCCGGCGATCTGCCTCACATCGCCCCACAGCCTCTTCGCGCCGGATCACTCCAGATTGAGTCCTAACGTTAGCGAGGACCAATCCCGGAGCTGCCACTTTCTGGTAACCCGGTTTGAACTAAGCCGCTCGCGCGGCGGACGCTACGCGTGCTGGTGGATCAGCATTGGTTCAGTTCGCGCAGGAGCTGACCGGGCAACCTAGGAGTAACCGGTTCGCGTCCCGCTCATCGCTGGGCAGACCGATTCGTAATTCTAGGGTCACAAGGAGAGCTTGTGACCCATTTACGAAAACAGATGCTGGAGGAACTCCAGCGACGTAATTATTCAGAGAGTACCGCAAGGATCTATGTCCGCGCGGTGAAGGAACTCGCCGAGTACTTCGGCCGTTCTCCCGAGAAGCTCGGACGTGAACAGATCCGTGAGTATCAGGTCCATCTTGCCAAAAGGAAGCTGGCGCCTGAAACCGTCGCGCAACGCGCGGCGGCACTGCGTTTCTTCTTCGTCAAGACGCTACGGCGGCCATATCTGCCGGAACACATTCCGTTCCCGAAGATCCCGCGCCGCCTGCCGACGGTGCTGAGCCAAGAGGAGGTGCAGCGCATGCTCGAATGCAGCATGAACTTGATGCATCGGGCTATGTTGCTGACCCTCTATTCGGCCGGGCTGCGGCGGGCAGAACTGACGCGGCTGAAAGTCGAAGACATCGACAGCAAACGCATGATGATCCGCGTTCGCCAGGGAAAGGGCAGCCATGACCGCGATGTGCCGCTCAGCGGCAAGCTGCTGGAAGTTCTGCGCGAGTACTGGCGCTGGAAAAAGCCGAAGACTTATCTCTTCCCGAGCGATTACGAAACGCGCGCCGGCCAACCCGTCAGCGACAAGGTGATCTGGTGGTTGTGCAAGAAAGCAGCCCGCCAAGCCGGGATTCGCAAGCGCGTCAGCCCACACACGCTTCGGCACAGCTATGCGACGCACATGCTTGAGGCGGGCGCCGATCTGCGGACGATTCAAGTTCTGCTCGGCCACAAACGGCTGGAAGACACAGCGGTTTATCTTCACTTGTCCAAGCGGCATCTCACTGCGGTTGCGAATCCACTGGACCGCATGGAAGTCGACGCGCTGGCCGATGTTTTCCGTGCACGGAGGCAACGGAAAAAGGCATGAGCCGGCCCGCCCTGGAGGTGGCCGACATCATCCGTCGGGCGGGCAACCGCTTTGTCGAACGTAACCGGGCTCATCTGGCCTGGCCGCACCTGAAGGTGCTCCTGGCCATTGAGCGCTGCCGGACGGCCGCCCTCGGCGGCCATCTGGACCGGTGTTCGCATTGCAGTCATCGCGCCATCTCTTATAATTCCTGCCGCAACCGGCATTGCCCGAAGTGTCAGACTCACGCGCGTGATCAGTGGCTGGCGGCCCGTTCCCAGGAACTGCTGCCTGTGGAATATTTTCACGTCGTATTCACGCTGCCGCACGCCTTGTCCGCGCTCATCCTGCAGAACAAGCGCCTACTCTATAACCTGCTGTTTCGCGCCAGCGCCGAATCCCTGCTGGAGATCGCAGCCGATCCCAAGCATCTGGGTGCCGAGATCGGTTTTCTGAGTGTCTTGCATACTTGGGGACAAACGCTGGAGCATCATCCGCATGTTCATTGCGTTATTCCAGCCGGCGGCTTGTCGCTGGATCGCTCCCAATGGATCCAGCCGCAACGGCGCGGCTTCTTTTTGCCGATTCGAGTATTGAGCCGCGTCTTTCGCGGCAAATTCACGGCGGCACTCAAACGGCTGTTTCGTTCTCGCCAACTCCAGTTTCATGGAGCGCTACGGAACTTATCCAGCCCAAAACTGTTCCAGCAGTTTCTTCGATCTCTGTTTCGACGGGACTGGGTGGTCTATGCCCAGCGCCCCTTTGCAGGGCCGGAGCATGTCCTGCACTATTTGGCTCGCTATACGCACCGCGTCGCGATTTCCGATCACCGTTTGCTTTCCTTTACCGAGGGCAACGTTTCGTTCCGCTGGAAGGATTACGCGCACGGCCACAAGCAACGCAAGATGACCCTTACCGCTCACGAGTTCTTGCGAAGATTCCTGCTGCACGTTCTGCCCCGTGGCTTCGTTCGCATCCGTCACTTCGGCTTCCTAGCCAACCGTAATCGCCAACCGCGCGTATCTCTTTGCCGCCAACTGCTCGTTGCAGAACCTCTCCGGCGTTCTGCTCCGGCTGCCGAAACAACAAGCGCCAGAGCGAGTTGGCATTGTCCACTCTGCGGTGGACCCATGCAGCCCGTCGAACACTTCACCGCCAACCAGCTCGCCCGCGAACTGGCTCGCTGGGAGAGCGGTGTTGACAGTTCGTAAGCTCAAAATCCGCACAGCCAACTTAAGATACTTCGCAATGCACACAGCCGGCGTGTGTCTTCTTGCGCCGGCAGCCACTAAACTGGCCACAGCCAAAGCCATTCGCCCGCTCTTTGTAGCTTGTCCCAGCATTCTGCGCTCGCCGATCCCCCTGATTCACCAGCGCCTCCGAGACCCTCCGAAATACCAAAATCAGTTACTTTACCCATAGCTGGCCGCGTCCGCCGCACGAGCGGCTCATTTCAAACCCATCTATCGAAAATGCCCCCAACTTTGCCGGCCCCACCAGCTACGCCTGTCTTGGCATTTCCGATAGATCGCTAAGGTTTCGCCTTGTCCTATCGACTCAATGCTGTCCGTTATCGACGGGCGCTGGAAAGGCACGATTTTATGGAGGCTGCTTCGCGGGCCGATGCGAACCAGCGAATTGAGACGAAGCATACCGGAGA
>JAVKSW010000332.1:0-3899 GCA_039583505.1 Bryobacteraceae bacterium
CGCAGCAGGGGAAACAGGATTACGTCGCGGATGGTTTTGGAATCGGTAAGGATCATCGCCAGCCGATCTATGCCAATACCTTCGCCACCGGCGGGCGGCATGCCGTAACAGAGCGCGCGAATGTAATCTTCGTCCATCACGTGCGCTTCTTCATCGCCGCCGGCTTTGCGGGCTAGCTGGAGCTGGAAACGACGCCTCTGTTCCTGTGGATCGTTGAGCTCGGTGAAGGCGTTTGCGATTTCCATGCCGCCGGCGTAGATTTCGAAGCGCTCGACGAATTCGGGCTCGTCGGGTTTGTTCTTGGAAAGCGGCGAAACTTCGGCAGGAAACTCATAAATGATCGTGGGCTCGACCATATGAGGCTCGACGTAACGCTCAAAGAGGTCGACCAGAGCCGTGCCCGGGGTAGGTTCATGCGAGTGAAGCTTCAGCCAATCCGGATCTTTCAAGTTGTCGAGCGTCGGCTTTTCGGCGTTGGGCCAGAATTCGATGATGGCCTCGCGCATCGAGAATTCACGGATGTGGGCGAAATCGAGCGGACGACCCTGATAGGTAACGCTAGTCGAACCGGTCGCATCGACTGCCACATCGCGCAGCAGCTCGCGGGAAAGCTGGATCATGCCGCGGTAATCGACGTAGGCCTGATAAAACTCGAGCATGGTGAATTCCGGATTCCATCTCCAGCCGAGCCCTTCATTTCGAAAGTTGCGATTGATTTCGTAGACGCGCTCCATGCCTCCGACTACCAGGCGTTTGAGGTAGAGCTCGGGTGCGATACGCAGATAGAGGTCAATATCGAGCGCGTTGTGATGAGTGACGAAAGGACGCGCCACGGCGCCGCCATAGAGCGGCTGCATCATGGGCGTTTCGACTTCGAGGAATCCGCGCTCGTCGAGCTGACGGCGGAACGAGCGGATGATTTTCGAACGCGTTACGAAGACGTTGCGCACGTCCGGATTGGCGATTAGGTCCAGGTAGCGCTGCCGATAGCGTGTCTCGACATCTTCGAGGCCGTGCCACTTTTCGGGCAGCGGCAGCATGATCTTGGAGAGGAAAAACAGCTCTTCCACATGAATGCTCAGCTCGCCAGTCCTGGTGCGGAAGAGATAGCCGCTGACGCCGATGATGTCGCCGATATCGAGCAGTTCATAAAGGCGATAGCTGGCTTCCGGGACGGCGTCTTTCTTTATGTAGAGCTGGAGCTTTTGGCCACTTTGCAGAAGGTGAAGAAAGCCGGCTTTCCCCATGCGGCGAATGGCGACGATGCGGCCGGCCACGCGAACGCGGGTGGGCTCGGCGAGCTCTTCGGCGGTCTTCCGAGTGTATTCAGAGAGGATTTCGGGAATGGTGTGCGTGTGGGCAAAGGCGTGACCGTACGGCTCAAAGCCGAGTTGCCGAATTTGCGCCAAACGGTCGTGGCGCTGGCGCAACAGCTCATCTTCTAGTGCCAATAAGAGGGCTCCCTTGGAATTTACATTGTAGAGGGAGCGTTGCGCTTGGGTTTGCGGATTGATCAGCGGCGGACGATTACTTCGCGAAGGTGATCGCGGGTGAGGAAGAACTTGAGCGATGCGGCGCGTTCGAAGACCTTCTCGAGCGAGCGGTTGTTGAAGTACTGGCTGCGCTGGTATCCAACGCCGGCACGGGGGACTTGCAGGAGTGTTTTGGAGTCCTGCACGCGGTAGTTGTAAACCGGTATGCGAGTGGCTTTCTCATCCGAATTGAAAAATGCCAGCATGGGGCCGCCGGGGCGCATGACGCGAAGCAGTTGCGCGACGGTTTGATCGAGCAGTGGCGAGGCCAGGAATTGCAGAGCGTCCCAGACGAGAGCGCCGTCGAAAAACTGATCTGGAAAAGTGAGAGTTTGATCCAGAAACCGCTGTGCGTTGCTGGCGGCCTGCTGGCTGTCGAGAAAGTCGTCGCCAAAGGATTCAACCATGGTGCCGATGATGTCGTCCGATGAGATGCGATGACCGAAGCCGGTGATAAAGCTGATGTTGGCCTGGCTAGCGCCGGACATGTCGAGGATCGACAGATTTTCGGATGACTGCAGGATGGAACAGAACTGGTCGAAACCGCTGCTATGCCGCGCGCTGCTGGGGGGCGCGTCCTTGGGAAGCGGTTTGGCGGGGGCTCCTTTTTGATCAGCAAGTCTCATAACGGATTCAAGAGCGAAGCTCGAGGAGCAACGAGCATGGGACATGGGAGAGTCCGAACTGCCAGGAAGGGCGCGCCGGGCTCTCCCGCACGTCTACTTCAGTAACGGGGCGGCGCCAACGCCCGCAGGCGTGGGAGCTGCCGATGGCGATGGATGGGAAACGGTCTGCGACGGAGATGAGGTTGGCAGCTGCTGGCCTTTCACGGGCGGGGCGGCTGCTTTCGAAATGTCGATACTGCCCTTGAAATAGGCGCCGTCTTCAATAACGATCCGGCTGGTTTTAATGTCGCCGACCAGCTTGGCTTCTTTCTTGATGTCGATTTTGTCGGTGGCGTCGACGTTGCCCTGAATGGAGCCCTGGATGACGATCTCACGAGCCTTCAGGCCGGCCTGGACACGGGCATTGGGACCGATGGTCAGCCGGTGTTCCTGGCATTCGACGGTGCCCTCTACTTCTCCGTCGATGGTTAGATCTTCGCGAGCAAAAATTTGGCCTTTAACGGTCACGTTCTTGCCTAGGGCGGCAGAACCGCCGCGGGTGGAAATGGAATCAGGCTCAAAAGTTCGGGTTGGCGATGACATGGTGTTGTTTTCTCTCCTCTGTGGTTCCACGGCCGAGGGTCCAGGTGCAGCGGGTGCACCAGCGGGCCTCTCTGGCCTTTGCGGCACTTCGTCTTCTCGTCTTTTACTCCACATGCAAAGGGTCTCTCCTGGGGAATGCTCCCTTCAATCGTACTACTGCGTTAAGAGTTCATATCGGACGGATTAAGCATCCTTTCCGCAAATACTCAAGAAATTATGACATTGTTGCGCGGTCAAGGCCGTTTGTGATAATTAGGCGTGTCCAGGCACCGGGAACTCGAATCTCGTTTAGAACGGGCCGAGCATCAGCTCCGGGTATTCCAGCGCGTCAGCAGGCTAACCACACGCGACATGGAACTCGACGATGTGCTCAATGAAATTGTGAATCTCGTGCGGGATTTTCTCAATTGCGATTCGTGCCTGATTTATCTGATAGAGGACGGAGAACTAGTGCTGTACGCCTCGAGCGATGCGAACCAGAAGACGATCGGACGGGTGCGGCTGCGGCTGGATGAAGGGCTGACGGGCTGGGTGGCGCGGGAGCGGCGACTCCTGGCGATTTCGCGGGAGGCCTACAACGACTCCCGATTTAAGTTTTTCAAGGACTTACCGCAGGACACGTTCGAAGCATTCCTGTCGGCGCCGATTATTTCCCAGAACAAGGTGGTGGGCGTCATCAACGTGCAGAATCGCGAGCCGCGGATCCACTCCGGCAGCGACATGGAGATGCTGACGACGCTGGGCGAGCAGGTGGGATGTCTGCTGGTGTTGTCGCGCCAGAAGAGCGCGACGGTTTCCACAGCGTAGTACGCCGATCTTAACGAGAGTTTACGTTCGCGGGAGTTTAGTTTTCGGATTCGGAAACGTGTTCGTGTTGCTGTAAGTCTGTTTCCGGCTCGTCTGACTCTATTCCGTGCTCTTCTAATTCCACGTCGGGTTCTGAAAACGGCATCTCGGGCTCAAGATCGAATTCCGGCTCGGAGACGGTGGTGATTGCGTTTTCGCTCGGGCGGAAGCTGAGGAAGTTGCAGCGGCAGCCCACGCAGCGGTATCGATGAGCGCCGAAGGTGGAAAACAAGTTTTTCCAAAAGGTAAGGCGATAGGTCCTACGCGGCCAATTGGTCAGGTCGCGACCGAGACATTTCGGGCATTTTGCATA
>JAVKSW010000333.1:0-3894 GCA_039583505.1 Bryobacteraceae bacterium
GAGTTCGCAGGGCCGCCAAGCTCCGCGAAAGCGTTCGGATTGTCCTTAATCGTAAGGGTGCCGCCCTGCGCCGTGATAGAACCTGCATAACCGTTCACCAGAGCCAGATTGCTGATCGTTCCCGCGCCAGAAATTTGGTTTCCGCCGGTGTCCATCGTTTCCGTGCCGGTGTAACCGCTGATGGTGTTGCCGCTGTTTGCGGAGAGCGTGAGGTTGCCGGAACCACTGAACTTGAACGTGGCGTCGGAGCCATTCAGCACCATAGCGCCGCCGGCCGAAGCGCTTCCAATGCTGATGGTTCCGACGTTATATATGCTTGCCACCTGATTCGCGGCCGCGCTGAATTCCAGCGTTCCTCCGCCCTGTGCCGTAATCGTGCCGCCATTCACGATCTGATTGGCCGCAGCCGCCGAAGTGCTCATATCGAGCGTTAGCGTGCTTCCGTAGTTCGCCTGGAGAGTTCCGATATTGTAAATGCCAAACGAATTCGGGTTGTTGCCGAACTGAGCTAAGGCATTCGGATTCGCTTGAATGATGAGCGGATTTGTCCCATTTGCGACGATGGAGCCGCCATTGGCAAGCGAGAGCTGGTTAATGGTACCCGCGCCGGAAATCGTGCCGTTCGCGAGGTATAGTGCATTGTTGCCGTCCAGTCCCCTGATCAGGTTATCCGCGTTATCCGACAGCGTCAGATTGCCAGTACTTCCGCTGAATTCATAGATTGCCTCGTCGTACAACTCGAGCTCCCCGCGGGAAGTTGCATTTCCGAAGGCAATCGTCCCCTGGTTTGAGATCTGCACGGTTTGAGGGCCCACTGTGTAGAGAAGCAGGTGGTTTCCGGTTTGGTTTATGTTCAGCGTGTTGTACTGGCCGATGGTTAGGCCGGCTACGCCCGCGTTTTGGTCTAAAGTCGTACTAGCAGCCTGGGCGGCAGTTCCATTGGTCAGTGTCGCGGTGTCTGTGGTGCCGTTCGGAACGCAGCCCCCGCTCCAGTTGCCGGGCGCACTCCAGTTGCCGGACGTAACCGCCCAACTCGTCTGACAGGCGCCACCTCCGCCGCCGCCGGGAGGAACGGTGATGGCCAAATTGAGCGCTGGGAACAGGAGCGCCGCGAATGCCAAGCGGCAAGAAATCTTCACTATGTTTCCTCCGAGAGAGACCTACGAACCCGGGTCCCACGATGAGAACCCGCATCCCAGTTTGGCGCGAATAGACGGGTTTTCGTCAGTGAGATCTCGTAAGGAGGGGGTAAGGAGGCGTACCTTACGCCCCTTTATAGTATTGCGGGGTAAGGGATTAGATGCGTTATACTCGGTGGGCGTAACAGCGGAGTTGGATTGTGCAGACAACCGAATTGCGGACGGAGACGAGTGCGATTCGGGAGCAGTTGAGCCGGATTGTGGCCGGGCAGGGCTTCGTGAACTCGCCCCGCATGCGGGATTTCCTGACTGTGGTTGTGGAAAACGCGCTAGCCGGCGCTTCTTTGAAAGAGACCGTCATTGGCGTCCAGGTGTTCCACCGTTCGCCGGATTACGACCCGAATCTAGAACCCATTGTCCGGATCGAAGCGCGCCGGCTGCGTTCAAAACTAAAGGAATATTACGAGCGCGAAGGCGCCGCCGATCCGGTGATTATTACTCTGCCGAAGGGCGGATACACGCCGGAATTCGCGAGGCGAGCCTTGGAAGAAGCGGCTCCGGTGGAAGCCGCGCCGCGCCGGAACCCGCTTGTTTGGTCGTGGGTCGCGCTTGCCGTCTGCGGAGTGCTCGCGTTCTCGCTTCTATTGTGGCGATTCACCACGTCCCGCCTGGTGCAGACGCATCCGGGGACGGCAGCGAACTCGATCCGCTCAATCGCGGTTCTGCCGCTTACGAATCTGTCGGGCGACGAGGCCGATGAGTACCTGGCCGAGGGGATCACGGACGAACTCATTGGGACATTGGCGAATATCTCTTCACTCCGGGTGATTTCGCGGACGTCGACCATGGTTTATGAAAAAGCGCGCAAGCCGCTTCCCGAGATTGCGAAAGAGTTGAACGTTGACGCGATCGTTCAAGGGACGGTTACCCGGTCGAAGCAGGAAGTGCGCATCACGGCGCAATTGGTTGAAGGCAGGCAGGATCGAGTGCTGTGGTCGGAGGAGTACACGCGGCCGTGGCGCGACCTGCTGAAGCTGGAGGACGAGGTGGCGCGGGCGATTGCGGACCAAATCCGATTCACCGCGGGCGGGAGTGAAGAAATCCGGCCGAATGTGCAGGCAGACGTCTCGCCGGAAGCTTGGGATGAGTGCTTAAAAGGGCGGTACTTCTGGAACAAACGCACCCAGGAGGGATTGCGGAAATCGATCGGATACCTGCGGGAGTCGGTGCGGCAGGCTCCGGATTTTGCGCGCGGATGGGCGGGGCTGGCCGATAGCTGGCTGCTGCTGGGAGAGCTGTGGCTGAGGCCGAATACGGAGGCTTTCGGGGAGGCAAACGCGGCAGTGGATAAAGCGCTGGCGCTGGACGACACGCTGGGGCCGGCGCACGCCTGTAAAGCGGCGCTGGAGGCCGATCAGGGGCGATGGGATCTGGCGGAGCCGGAATTCCGGCGGGCGCTGGAGCTCAGCCCAAACTATGCCACGGCCCATCAATGGTACGCGGAGGGCCTCCTGGATCACGGCCGCAGTCGTGAAGCGATTCACGAGATTGAGCGCGCCAGGGAGCTGGATCCGCTTTCCTTGACGCTTAATGCTCAGGTAGGCGGCATCTTGTACGGAGCCCGGCAATATGACAAGGCGGTCGCGCAATTGCGGGCCACCATCGATATGGATCCGTTCTTCTGGTTGGCACATGCGAACCTGGCCGCGGCCTACGAAGCCAAGGGAATGTACCGGGAGGCGGTGGAGGAGTTTCAGAAGGCGGCGGATCTGACGCAGGAATCGCCGCGGCTGCGATTGCTGCTGGCGCGCGCGTGGGCGCTGGAGGGCAAGCAGGCCCAAGCGCGCGAGGCGCAGGCGGAATTGGAAAAAAGGTTCCGGGGCGATGCGGATGAGGTGTCTTCAATAGCGCTGTTGGACGTAGCGCTGGGGGAGCCGGACCGGGCGCTGGCCCAAATTCGCGCGGCGTGCTCGGTGCATGGGGATCCCGGGTTTAATCGCACGCCGTTCTACGATCCGTTATGGGGGAATGCGAAGATTGCGGCGGTGATGAAGAGTTGTGGCAAGCAGTGACTTTTGGATGCCGTAGTGAAAAAGGCTGCGGCCTTAATCAAACTTGCCTTGTTCCGTTCGGGCCTTCCTACAAAGAGCTCTCCGTTGACCCAAAACCGGAAAAAACTGACTAAGGGAAACTAGAGTAATCTGAGGCAATTTGGCCCTCGTGAACTGTAAGCATCTAACCAACCCAGGAAGTCGCTCATTCTATGGCGGTGTGACATGAAATTGCAACGTAGCGAATTACATTGGGTATGGCAACCCGGGCAATAGTGTCACAAATAGCCCGATTGGAGGAACCATGATAAGGCCTAGCCAACTTGTCATATTGATGATCCTGAGTGCATTGCCGCTCACCGTGAAAGCATACAAAACAGCACTACAGCCCGTGGTGCAGAGCGATAGCTACAAGCTGGAGGTGGAGTTACAGACCTTGCCCGCTCACAAAGGCGATGTCCGGCCGGCTGTTACAGTTGTCCTGACCAATACCTCGGGCACTGATCTCACGATGATGCGCACGAACCCACTGCACGACTACGACATCCTCGTCAGGGATGCTCAAGGCGCGGAAGTCCCTATGACCGACCACGGAAAGGAACTGGTGGAAGGTCAGAACGAAGTCTTTACACATGTTGAACCCATCACTCTTAAACCGCAAGACAGCATAAAAACGGTAATCAACCTACACGATTACTATGAAC
>JAVKSW010000334.1:0-3876 GCA_039583505.1 Bryobacteraceae bacterium
GGCCGGTATCTTCGATGTAAACGCGTACAACCTTTTCGTCCTGCTTCGCATAGACGAAGATCTCACCGCCGTCTGGAAGCGCGTCGGCGGCGTTCATGAAAAGATTGGTAAAAACGCGCTCCACACGAGTGCGGTCGACGAAGACCTCCATCGTCTCGTCGATTCCGATTCTGATTCGCAGCTCCGTGCCGATTCCGTCGAGAGCTTCGGAGGCGGCCTCAATCATGTCCCGCAGACGGCATGTCTCCCAGTTCCTAGGTTCACCACGCGAAACGTTTAGCAGGTCGCGCAGCAGCTCCTGCATTCGATGGGACGCACGATAGATATTCGACGCAATTCTACGGGTATGGTCAGGCGGCAGTTGCCCGTCGACCAGCATTTCCGCACCCCCGTAAATGGCGGCAAGCGGGTTGCGCAAATCGTGTACAAGCGAGGTTCCCATGCGGCCGATCGTGTCGATCTGCTCCTGGCGAATCAGGTCGGCTTGCGCCTGCTGGATGGAGTCGCACATGTGATTGAAAGTCGCGGCGAGCCGGGAGAGATCATCGTCGCCGGTGACCGAGACTCGGTAGTCATAGTTGCGGCCGGCGATTTCAGTAGCAGCGCGGTCGAGCAGCTTGATGGGCCTGAGTAGTCGCCGGGTGGTGAACAAGCTGACGAGCAGTGCGATCGCAATTGTGGCGAACCAAGCCAGCCCCAGACTGCGGCGAAGATGGCTCAGCGATCTCTCGACATTCGCATACGAATGGAGAATGCGCAGTTCAGCAACCGGCTGTTGTGTGATGTCGTCCAGACGCTGCCCAAAGACGAGGTACTCGTCGCGACCGGCGCGCAACGGTTCTGATAACGGTATAGACGAAAGCTGGGCCGCCGAAAAGCCGGCAACATTGCCGTGCAGCGTAGAGGCGAAGACCTGGCGCCCGTCCAGAAAGGCAAAGTCACTTCCCGGCGCCACCGCCTTCAACTCTCCGGCTATCCGGTTATCGATGCGAAACCCGGCACACAACACATTCAGCAACAGCGGCTCGGTACTGCTTTGAACGTAAACTGGCGTGAGAACTATATAGAACAACCTGGCATCGGCACGCAGATAACCGGACAGCTGCCGCGGGAATCGCGACCTGATTTGCCGCAGCGGAATTTCGCGTGCCGAGATATCGCGGCTGTTGTTGCCGAGCGACGCGATCAGTCGCCCTTCGGGATCGAGAACCAGAAACACGGCCGATTCATCGGATACTCGCGACCATAGTTCCTGGGCGGAATCGCGAATCGTTTCGCGGTCTTTGGTCATGAATGCCGCGCGTACGTCGGACATAGCGCCCATCAGCGCGCTGGTGGCCGATAGCACTTGTGTCCGCGCCTTCCACACCGCCTCGTACGCCTGAATACTGGCGCGTATTTCGGTTCTGACGCTCTCGTCCGCAACAGAAAGGGCGTACTGCTGCAGGCCCCAGCCCGCGACCGCAAACACAACGGTAATGGTTATGGACGTAGCAAGGAAGACGCGCCACTGGAGCGGAATCCTGCTGAATACTCGCTTCATTTTGGCGGCCCGGGATAACTCTCCAGCTCCGAGCTGGAAGGCGGATAGTCCATGCCGAACTTATTCTTATGAGGCGGGCGTACGTAGCCTGCTTCCGAAATGTGGATGGGCGGAATTGTTGTTTCAACTTTCCCTTCATCCACGTTAAGCAGGATGGCGGAATTTGGTGCAGTTGCACGCTCATCGAAAACGTGCACTTCGTAGGTTCCGGGCGGCACGCCTGAGATCTCATAATCCCCCTCGCGATTCGCTCTGGAGAAGAACGGCGTATCCAACACGAGGATCACCGCCGACATGGACGGATGGATATTGCAGAACACGCGCACGATACCAGCACGGTAGAAGTGCACGGACCTGCTGGTGCCCGGCGGATACAGGCCGACATCGAACAGTTGGCCATCGAAGCTCGAGAACGCGTTGTGAAAGATCGGGTCCACGTTGGGAAAATCGACTACGCTCCCAACGCTGATGGGAAGCACGTGGGGCCGAAACATCTTATCTTTTTGCACGAGCTGCACATGTTCTGCTGGTGCCGGGCGGGTTGCCGGCGAATGCACCGGCTGAAGCCAAATCACGACGTCGGAACGGTTCTCCTGATGAGTTTGCGCATGGCCGGACGCGGGCGCAAGCTCAATGGAACCGGTGACCGTCGAAGCCGAAAGCAGCAACGGAGTAATGGCGAGTATAGAGCAAACGTTAGAAAAGATAGGCGGCAGTTGCGTCATAGCGATTCGCGAAAAGCTGGTGCGCATTCAGATACTCGGCATCGAACCGCGATGCTTCAAATCCAATGATTACGTTAGGAGCTAAGCGATACAGGACATTTCCAGCATATGTAAATGTTCGCGAGATCCCGTAATCGTTAAGGTCGCGCGGATTATTCAACTGGCGGCCGGCATAGAAATCGAATGTCAGCCGATTCGTCACCGGCAATGCGATCTGCATCCACCCGGCAGAACCTCGGATGGGGATTACGACGCCCTGGCTTGTAACAGTGACGCCAGGCGGCTCGCCTCCGAGGTTCGCGAAGTTTTGTCCCCGAAAGATCGTACCACTCAGTTCGAGTTTTGAAAACGGCTTGTAAAGGATGTCCGCACTGACAACCTGTGATTTGGCGGATTGTCCCAGAATGTGGCTGGAGCTTTCGTGGAACCCGAAGCCGACCGCAAGGCGCGACTGCTCGTCCCATTGGTGGCGGAACTCAGCGCGAGCCTCCACAGCCGGCCGGGAGGCAGCGAAATATGAGTTCGCGGGAAGGAACGGTGCTGAATAGCTTTCATCCGTCTGCAACACTCCAACTTGAAATGCGGCTTGCGTGTTAGCCGAAAACGGGACACGTTCCTCGTAGCGGATCTGAGGGCGCCACAGCCACAAATTTCCGGCGCCCGCCAGTGGCGGGATCGCGACCCTGGCAAAAGAAGTGGGCTCGAGCGGCGCAATCAGCGGCTTGTCCTGACCGACGATGATGCTGCGTCGCGTCCAATCGAACGAGACAACTCCACGTCTGATTCGAAGAACGTCGTTTTCTCCCGCCTGTGCATAGAAGTCGAGCGAGAGCGATCCGTTGACCTTGCCACCGCCCGGAAGCTGTGGTCCGCGGAAGTCAAATCCCAGGATCGACTGCCGCAACGTCGCACCCCCGCCCGAGCTATTTGATCCGTAAGGACTGTAGGTGCTGAGTGCTGGGGCGGAACCGTCCGGTGTTCCCAGAAAGCTGTCGAACAGGAACATGCCCGTTATGGAAATCGGAAAGCGCTGAGACGCTTCCACCTTCGTGGCGGCCTGTTCTTTTATGCGTTCCGTATTCACTTGCACTTGATCGGCCAGCGGCTGGGTGTCGGCCGCGGCGGCCGGTGTATTGCTCTTGACCTCCTGTCGAAGCGCTTGAACCTCCGTGAGGAGCGCCTGGTTCTGCTGTTCGAGCGCGTCCAGGCGATCGAGAATCTTTTGGAGGGTGTCCGAAGAGACCTGCTGGGCGCACGCTCGCGCGGCGATGAGCAGCGTCAGGCAGCGCAGCAGGACGCTCCTATTGAAGTAATTGTTCCAGTACACGACAAACCTCCTTCGGTGAGAACGGCTTCCGGAAAATGGCGTTCGGGCTGAACATATCCGAGCCATTGCCGGCGAACGGACGGTCGTCGGCAGTTACCATGATCGCCGGTAAATCCCGGTATCTGCTGAGCATTCGAATTTCCCGGATCAGTTCGAAGCCGTCAAGAAAAGGAAGGTGAAGATCTGTCACAATTGCCGCAATTTGAGAATCGGGAGCCGTAAACAGGCGCAAGGCGGCTCTCGGAGTCTGGACCAGCAGCGGCTTCACGCCAGGAATGCTT
>JAVKSW010000335.1:0-3867 GCA_039583505.1 Bryobacteraceae bacterium
GCCGCCCGTTATCAGGTAAGTTACCCCGTTTCTCTCGAAGCGCCCGTAAGTGTGAACGTGCCCTGAGGTGACGATAAAACGAGCACGCACGTGTTGCTGCTTGCGCTCCAGATAAGCATCAAAATCATCGGCCGTCATCTCCGGGGCGTGCGCATGCGCGTGGCCTTCCATGTAATCTCCGATGGGCGCATGGTGCAAAACGAAGAAGACATAGTTGACGGAATCGGGCAGCCCGGCGAGCTGTCGGTCGATCCACAAACGCTGAGCGCCGCCTTTCTTTAGAGCTCCGAAGTTTGAATCGAGGAACAGCGCGTATATCTGGCGGCCGAACTGGAGGGAGTACCAGCGGCGTCCGGCGAGGAAAGGAAATACCTTCCACCAATTCGCAAGGCCACGTTCGCGATTGGGCAGGAAGTCCCGGTTGTAGAATTCGTGATTGCCTAAGGCCGGGTAAATTCGCAGGCGTGCGTCCTGCCAAATGGTGGTCTCTCTCTGGAACACTTCGTAATCGCTGATCTGGGCGCCCCGGAACGGGAGATCGCCGGTGATGAAGAGTGCATCCGGCTTTTCAGAAGCAATCTTTTAGATAAGCGCGTGACGCGCCCAAGGCGATGTGGCACAGCGAGGGAAGCGGAAGTTAGTGAATCGAGTGTCGCCGTAGATTACGAGCACCGGAGAGGCGGGCAAATCCCTGGCATCTACCTTAAACGTGGGCTCACCGGAGCTCGGCGATTCACGCGCAGCGACGTGTGCGAGTACAAGAAGGAGAGGCAGCACGAGAGAGCGCAGACGCTGCATACGTCAAACGTAACAAGGACAAAGGAAGCGGCCGAAATTGATGTAACCTGAAATCGGCCCGTTATGAACAGGTACGAAGAGCGTGCCGAACAGCAGCGCAGATCGGCTTTGCGCTTTTCCATGATGATTTGGACAGCTGGGCTCGCCCTGGTGGTGGTTGTGCTCGCGATTTTGGGTCTAAGCAGTGCAGCGTCGCCGCGATTTTTTTCACGAGGCGCCATCGTGCTTGCGATCCTGCTGCTGATCTTGCGCCAGGTGAGCCGGCGATTGCGAGGCAAAAGTCCGCGAGCTGCGCAACCCGATCCGCAGTCCACCTTAAAACTCCATTGAGGTCGAGCGACAAGGGATCGCCGATCCCGATGTCGGCACTCGTACCTGTTAACATCGAGGGTTTATGAAGGGTGTTGTTCTGGCGGGTGGCACGGGAAGCCGCTTATTTCCTCTAACAAAGATCACGAATAAGCATCTGCTCCCGATCTTCGACAAGCCGATGATCTACTACCCCATCCAAACGCTTGTCGAGGCCGGCATTCGCGATCTGCTGATTGTCACCGGCGGCAGAAACTCAGGCGATTTTTTGCGGCTGCTTGCGAACGGGAAAGAATTCGGTTTAAAGCACATCAATTACACCTATCAGGAAGGGGAGGGCGGGATCGCAGAGGCGCTCGCGCTGGCCGAACATTTCGCCGAGGGCAGCAGGATTTGCGTGATCCTGGGCGACAACATCATCGAGGGGTCGATTGCCCAAGCGGTGCGCGATTTTGAGCAGCAGGAGCGCGGAGCCAAGATCCTGCTCAAGGAAGTGCACGACGCGGAGAGGTTCGGCGTCGCCGAGATACAGGGGCACAAAATAATCGGTATCGAAGAGAAACCTGTTCATCCTAAGTCGAATTACGCAGTGACGGGAATTTACCTTTACGATGAAACGGTCTTCGATAAGACGCGCACGCTCGAACCCTCCGCCCGCGGGGAGCTCGAAATTACGGACGTCAATAACGGATACATCCGGGAAGGCACCATGACGTTTAATTACCTGGACGGTTGGTGGACGGACGCGGGCACGTTCGATTCACTTTTGAGAGCAGCGAACCTGATACACGCTACGAGACAGAGGCAGCCTCCGGCCGAAGTGGCCGCAGCTACAGGAGCGAAAAGACCGTGAGTGCCGTGGCTTTGGGCACGTTAGCTTCCGGAATCGAAATCTCTGTTCCGGCCTGTGAGCCCGGAATCGGGAAGGTTATTTTGTCGCCGACGAGCAGCGATCTTGTGGCGGATGTAGAGGTGAAGCCGTTTGCCATCTGGCCGGACGATCGAGGCTATTTCCTGGAGATTGCACGGCTAGGACAGGGGCTAGTGGCTGAATTCCCTTCGGCATCGACCCAGGTTTCGGCCGCGCTCAATTATCCCGGCATCATCAAGGCGTTTCATTATCATAAGCAGCAGACGGATTACTGGGTGCCAGTTGCAGGCTTGCTGCAGGTTGCGCTGGTGGACCTGCGTCGCGGCTCCAAAACGTTCGCCTGGAAAAACACGTTTTATTTGGGAGCACTGCGGCCGTGGCAGTTGCGCATTCCACCGGGCATTGCGCACGGGTATAAAGTGATCGGCGACCAGCCGTCCGTGTTGGTGTACGTCACCAACCGCATTTACGACCCCGCCGACGAAGGGCGCATTCCCTATAACGATACAGGCATCGATTACGACTGGGAGTTGCAGCACAAATGAAGTTGTTGGTTACCGGTGGTGCGGGATTCATCGGATCCTGCTTTGTCCGTATGGCCCTCCGGGAGCACTGGGCGGAGCAGGTTTCCAATCTGGACAAGCTGACCTACGCCGGAAATCTGGAGAATCTGGAACCGATCGCGGACCATCCCGGTTATCGATTCGCGCAAGCGGACATTTGCGACGGCGACGCGGTAGAGAAGCTGTTGAGGGCGGAATCGCCCGACGCGATTATTCACTTTGCAGCCGAGTCACACGTCGACCGCAGCATTCATTCTCCGGCTCCCGTGCTGCAAACGAATGTCCTCGGCACATTTTCGCTGCTCGAGGCAGCGCGGCGCGTCCATCTTGCACGCTTCGTTCACGTATCCACTGATGAAGTGTATGGCAGCATCGAGCCGCCGCACGAAGCGAATGAAGATAATCCTTTGCGGGCCAGCAGCCCCTACTCTGCGTCAAAGGCGGGTTCGGATTTACTGGCTCTGTCTTATTACGCCACGTACAAGCTGAATGTGTCAGTCACGCGCGCATCGAACAATTACGGTCCCTATCAGTTTCCGGAGAAGCTGATTCCGTTGATGATTTCGAATGCGCTCGAAGACAAACCGCTTCCTGTTTATGGAGACGGCCAGCAGATCCGCGATTGGTTGTATGTCGAGGACCATTGCCGGGCTGTGCTTTCGGTTCTCGAGAAAGGGGCGCCGGGGGAAATCTACAACGTCGGCGGCAATTGCTCTCTCCCCAACCTGGAGGTAATCCGCCGCATTCTCAAGGCGACCAGTAGGCCGGAGTCTCTCATCACGCAGGTCGCAGACCGTCCGGGGCATGATCGCCGATACGCGCTGACGAACGAAAAATTGACGCGACAGACTGGCTGGGAACCGCAAATGGATTTCGAGCGCGGCCTCACTGCCACCATCGATTGGTATCGCGCGAATCAAGCCTGGGTTAAGAGGGTAAAGAGCGGCGAATATCGGCAGTTTTATGAGCTAAACTACGCAAATCGTACATTTTAGTGGCTGGCCCCTCGCTATAATCCCCGTATAGAGGCGTACTCGTCTTCGGTGGACCGCTCTCAACATACATATCCTTCACTCGACGAGTTGAGACGGCTTCAATTCGACGCGCGCAAATCTACGTCGCTCGAAGATTTGCGTCAGTACTTCGAACGCCTGCAGAATCTGCGCCGCGCGCACGCGGACGATTTCGACGGGCTGCTGATGATTGCCGAAGTGCAGGAAGAGGTTATTGAGCGAGCGCGTGTCCTCCGTGAGCAGCCGCCTGAACGAGCATCCGTTTATTTCGAGGAAAATCCTCCCGCGCATCTAGTGCGCCGATCGGCACCTG
>JAVKSW010000336.1:0-3864 GCA_039583505.1 Bryobacteraceae bacterium
GCCTTGCGCGGCGTGCCAACCCCAATCGTATCGCCGAGCGAAATCTCGTAGCAGCCCATTTCGTAAAGCTGTTTCGCAATCCGCGCCACTGCCGAAAGCGCAACTTCACCTTCGTATGGGCATCCCATGACGCAAGAAACATAGCCACGCACCTTCATACCGCGCGCGACTGCCGCCTCGGTTACGCGCTGCAATCGCTCCAGGCTCTCCGGGATGGAGCAGTTGATGTTGCGTAGAGAAAAGGTCTCCGATGCCGTGGAAAAAATCGCTACTTCGTCCACGCCGGCGGCCACGGCAGATTCAAAGCCCTTCGAATTCGGCACTAGCACCGGATACGCAACACCCGGAGCACGATGGATGCGCGCCAGCACGAGTTCTGTTTCGGCCATCTGCGGCACCCACTTCGGCGATACGAAGCTGCCGGCTTCGATGGTTTTCAGTCCTGCATCGGTCAGCGCGTCGATTAACGCGACCTTCACGTCCACGGGCACAAGGCTCTTTTCGTTTTGCAAGCCGTCCCGCGGACCTACTTCGACAATGCGGACCGCCGTTGGATAAACCACCGGCCTACTCTTCTCGCGTCCAGTCTTTTTTATGTTTGGGTTTGGTGCGGACCGGCCTCTCGTCAAGCACGCGAGCTGCTGGAGGGGCGCCGACGCGCGTCCGCGCCATCGCTTTCACCGCTTTGTTCTTGTCGTACCTTGGCCGCTTTTTCACGACGAGAAGAACGCGCTAGCTGACCAGGCGGTTTTCTGTTGCTCTGGTTTCCACCGCCGGATCGACTTCGCCGGCCGTCAGTATATTGAAGGCGATCTTGGCACGAGAAGGGATAAACGCCCAAATCTTTTCCGCCGTTTGCCGCTCTTCCGCTTGAATCTCGCGGGCTAGCGTTTCCGTTTTGCTATCGCCCGCCGCGCGCGCCGCGTTTGCCAGCGCTTCGTAAACAGCACACTCGCCGCTTTCCACCGAGTATGCCGCCATCAGATTCTGCGCCACCCGCTCCTCTTCGTTGTGAGTTGCGGGAGCAGCTTGCGGTCCGAAGCCGAAAACGTGCGCGAGGATGCTCTTGACGTCCGACGCGCTGCCGCCTAATTCCTCCAGCCGGGCATTCAGCCGGTCGTACTGATGACGAGTCTGGCTCGCGTGCAAGGCGAACAGCGACTGAACGTCTTCGTCGTCCCCTTGCACGGAGAATGACCGCAAGTGCGATTCAAAGCTGCTTTCCGCAGCGAGTGCGTCCTCGAGATACCGCCGGATTACCGCGTTGTCGTTGTCCGCCAAATGCCAGCTCCTCGTGGTGCTAAGTCAGGCGGGTACTAAGCCGCGATCTTCTGCGCGCTGTTCGGCCAGATGCCAAGTTCCACAAACTCGGTTTCAAACCGGGCCTGCTCCCTGGCATCCTGGGATGGCCTAAACCGGCGGCAGCACTCGCGCAGCGATTCCTCTAGCGGACGCTCGAGCGCCTCATCTCCGAGAACTGCCCTTACGAGTTCACGTGCCGCGCGGCGCGCCCCCTCAGGAGATTTGGCAAACATCATCGCTTCGTAGCGATCGTTGATGAGCTGGGAATTTCGGTTCATGGCTCTCCTCATGAGATTGGATGCACGGAAACGGTTTTTTGGTGCGCTTGAAGCAAGCTGGTTCAGTCAATCAGATAACTTTTGAACCAGTTGCCAGCCAGCCCCGCCACTTGCTCCAGCGTTCCGGGCTCTTCAAATAAGTGCGTGGCTCCCGCTACAATCTCCAGCTTCTTCTCGCAGCGGAGTTGTCCTAGAGCGGTTTCATTCATCTGAATCACTGCTTCATCCCGCCCTCCCACAATGAGCAGTGTGGGAGCAAGTACCTGCGCTAGTCTCACACCCGCCAGGTCCGGCCGTCCTCCGCGGGAAACAACCGCTCTGACCGGCTTCGGCTGTTCGGCTGCCGCCACCAGCGCCGCTCCGGCCCCGGTGCTCGCGCCGAAGTAGCCAACCGGCAGAGAAGCCGTTTCCGAATGGCGCCCAGCCATCTGGTTGCCTCCATCAGCCGTTCCGCCAACAATCCGATATCGAACCGCAGTTCGCGAGTACGTAAGTCGATTTGCTCTTCCTCTGCCGTGAGCAGGTCGAGCAATAATGTGCCGAATCCGGCCCCCCGCAGTACACCGGCGACAAAGCGGTTTCGTGAGCTGAAACGGCTGCTTCCGCTGCCATGCGCAAACAGCACCATGCCCTTCGGCTCAGCCGGCAATGCGAGGTCGCCGGCCACACGCGCGGGCAGAATTTCAATCGTCCGTTCGCCGGTTGCCTGGCTCATATGTGCGACCACTGCGGCTCTTGGCTCTTATTCAACCCTTACTTCAACCAGAGTGGGAGGGCTGCGGTGTCTGGTGCGCCTGTCTCGCGGCTTCGAGCAGCCGCCGCACGTCCTCATCGCTGGTTTGTGAAAAATCCTCATACCAGATGCCGACCGCCCCGAACGGGTGCGGCGTCGCGAGGCAGATGATCTCGTCCACTTCGCTGCGGAACTCATCACAGGTTTGACGCGCGGCCACCGGAACCGCCACGATCAGTCGTCGCGAGCCTCTGGGTCGTAAGGCTCTGGCCGCCGCCAGCATCGACGCCCCGGTTGCCAGGCCGTCATCGACCAGCACAATCGTCCGGCCCTCTACCGAGATAGCTGCCCGGCCCTCGCGATACGATTGCTCGCGCCGCTCTAATTCCTGCTGCTCGCGTGCGGTGAGTTCCTCGATCACGCTGTCCGGAACGCGGAGGTAGCGTATCAACTCCCGATTCAGCACGCGCGTGCCACCGCTCGCGATGGCTCCCACTGCCAGCTCTTCTTCTCCGGGCATTCCGAGTTTCCGAACCAGAAAAACATCCAATGGCGCATGTAGCCTGATAGCAACCTCAAAGCCCACCGGTACGCCGCCGCGAGGCAGTGCCAGCACCAGCGCATTCGGATCCCTTACAGACGCCTCTACCCTTTCGGCAAGCGCCCGCCCGGCATCGCTGCGATTCTGGAACAGGGCCGTATCCGCCTCCTGGTCTTATGCAACCGCGTGCGTAGCGCGCTTGCACTCCTCCCACGTTTGCCGCAGCAGATCGCGGCTGTAAATCAGGTGGTGCTGATCGGGCGTGAACACTTCCAGCGTAATCGTGCCGTCGTAACCGCACCTCTGCAGCGCTTCCACACTTCGCCGCAGGTCCACGCTTCCGGTGCCGAGCGGCAGATGCAGATCCGCATTTCCGCCTTTGTTGTCGTGCAGGTGTACGTGCCGCAACCGCTTGCCATGCGCATCCAGGATTTCTTCCGTGGTGTTGTGCGGAACCTGCAAATTCGCGTGTCCGATGTCAAGGTGCAACCCAAGCTCCGGGATGCGATCGAGCAGGTCGCCCAACTGCGCGGCGGAATTGTAATCTCCCGGTAGATTCTCAATCATCAACCCCACTCCGCGTTCCTTCGCATGACCCAACAGCTCGCGGATGGTGTCCAGATTCCTCTCGATATAGAACTGCCGCGAGTGCCAGGGCGTATGCCGGTCCGGATGAAGGTTCATCCACTTTGCGCCAACCTCTCCAAACCTGTCCAGGCACCTGCACAGCTCCACCACAGCGGCTTCACGGATCTCCGGTATGGCGCTCGCCATGGGCAGATACCACGCCGTGTGCCCCACCACGCCCATACCACGCCGCTCGAGCGCTCTCCGAATGGCGGGTATATCGATATTCCACGATGGCGCTCCCGGCGGCTCCAGAGTTAAATCGATAAACTCCATCCCCGCATCGGCCATCCACGCAATCTCGTCCAGAATATTGCGTTCCGGATGGTTCATCGTGCCGATCTTCACCGTTACACCTCCTTGTAATTCGTTTGTAATCGGGC
>JAVKSW010000337.1:0-3863 GCA_039583505.1 Bryobacteraceae bacterium
GATGTGAGTTTTCTCACCGGTATCAGTGATGCGGCGGCGCCTGGGATCAAAGTTTACTGGAACAGCGGCGTGAAAGAACTGCGCGCAATTTTCGCGGGAGGTACACAGACCAGCGGCGGCCGGCCGGCTAGCGCCTTTTTTATCGATCGTGCAGGAAAGGAGCGCGGCATCCGGCAAGAACAGTTCGCCAATCCGAATTTCAAAGGCAAGCCCAGCCTTAGCTCCACAATTCAACACATCGATTTTCTAACGTCATACCGAGGCGGACCCGCGTCGCGGAATAAGATCGGCGTCCGTTGGATCGGCTATTACATCCCGCGCGAGGACGGAAAGCAACGCTTTGTAATCGCCGCGGTCGGCCGCGATGCTTATCGGGTTTACATCGACAATAAGCTTGCCCTGGAGCAAACTTCGCGCGAGGGGCAGGTTCCCCAGTATTACGACACCGACGGATACGCAGGCAAAGCGATCGCGTTTCGCGTCGATTATCGGCCGAACGGAGAGCATGTATCGGCAGGGTTCGGCGTTGTGCCGGTGAGTGAAATTCTGGATCCCGACGTAGCAAAGATCGCTGGTATGGCAGATGTAGTCATTCTGTCGGTCGGCTTCAATCCTATGCTCGAAGGCGAAGGTCACGATCGGGCGTACGGTTTGCCGATGGGTCAGGATGAGCTGATCCAGACGGTTCTGGACGCGAATCCCCGTACGATCGTCGTGCTCACAGCCGGCGGCAGCGTGGATACGAGCCGCTGGATCGATCGCACACCTGTCTTGATCCACACCTGGTATGCCGGACAGGAGGGCGGCAGCGCCTTGGCCAAAATACTTTTTGGCGATGTGAGCCCGTCTGGAAAACTTCCGATCAGTTTCGAAAAGCGCCTCGCGGACAATCCTTGCTATAACATCTATTACGAAGCTGCCGGATCTCACCACGTGAAATACAGCGAGGGCATTTTCGTGGGCTATCGTTATTACGACAGCAGCACCACGAAGCCGCTGTTCCCGTTCGGCTTCGGCCTTTCTTATACGACATTCACCCTCAGCCATCTTCAAGTGAGTCCGGCGAGCGTGCGTCCCGACGACCCTATTTCGGTTAGCTTCGACGTAAAGAACAGCGGCCATCGCGCCGGCGCGGAAGTTGCGCAGGTATACGTAGGCGATCCTTCCGCAACCGTCCGCCGTCCGGAAAAAGAACTGAAAGCCTTTGGCCGCGTGTTCCTGAAACCCGGTGAGACGCAGCGCCTCACCATGACCCTGAACCGCCGCTCCTTGGCTTACTGGGATGTCGGCTCCAGGAACTGGAAGGTGGACCCCGGCAAGTTTGTAATCTATGTCGGCGATTCCTCTATAAATTTACCGCTTCAGAAGGAATTGACGGTCGCCGAATAATTCGCTGGGTTACCCTGAGATTTAAGCGGCGTTCGGCGTTCCACTTTCTCGCATTTACAACGCTAGGACATTCAATATGGGTACAACCGTAATCGGTGCTCAGCAGACCCGGCCTGCGCGTTTTTGGGCATCCACAAACGCCAAGAAGGCCGTAATGGCGGTTACTGGCGCCATTTTGTTCCTGTTTGTGATCTTCCACATGCTGGGGAACCTGCAGGTATTCGAAGGACCTGCGCAGATGAACTTCTATGGCGCGGCTTTGCGCCGTTTTCCGGAAGCGCTGTGGGCCGTTCGCGCCATTCTGCTCGTCTCCGTCATTCTCCACATCTGGGCGTCAATCGAGCTCGCAGTGCGCAAGACAAAGGCTCGTCCAGTGGCCTATGCGAGGAAAGAGAACGTTGCGTCCACTTACTCGTCGCGCACAATGTATTGGAGCGGCCCCATCATTCTCGCGTTCGTCATCTATCATCTTCTGCATTTGACGGTTGGCGTTGTGCATCCGGGCGGTGCATTCGTTCCCGGCGATCCGTACCACAACGTTGTCGCTGGATTTCAAGTCTGGTACGTATCCGCGTGGTACATCTTTTCGATGATTTTGCTGGGTCTGCACATCCGCCACGGTGCGTGGAGCATGTTCCAATCCCTCGGCATGAACCATCCCCGCCACACTCCAATCCTGAAAAAAGCGGCGACAACCATGGCGGTCCTCATCGTCCTTGGCTATATTTCGATTCCGCTGAGCGTGCTCCTAGGTCTGGTGGAGTAATGGAACTCCAGCCGAGAATTCCCTCCGGTCCCATCGAACAGGGTTGGGACAAAGTGCGCTTTGACATGAAGCTGGTGAATCCAGCCAATAAGCGACGGCACTCGATCATCGTCGTCGGATCTGGTCTGGCCGGCGGATCGGCTGCCGCGACACTTGGGGAGCTGGGTTACAACGTGCGGTGTTTTTGTTTTCAGGATTCACCCCGCCGCGCGCACTCCATCGCCGCGCAAGGCGGCATTAACGCCGCCAAGAACTATCAAAACGATGGCGACAGCGTCTACCGGCTTTTCTACGACACGGTGAAGGGCGGAGATTTCCGCGCCCGCGAGGCCAACGTTTATCGGTTGGCACAGATCAGCGTAAATATCATCGATCAGTGTGTCGCTCAGGGCGTGCCTTTCGCTCGCGAATATGGCGGCACGCTGACGAATCGCTCGTTCGGCGGTGCGCAAGTATCGCGAACCTTCTATGCGCGCGGACAGACCGGACAACAGCTTCTGCTGGGCGCATATCAGGCACTCGAGCGCCAGGTGCAGGCCGGCACTGTGGTCATGTATCCACGTACGGAGATGCTGGATCTGATTGTCATCGACGGTCGTGCGCGCGGCATCGTGACGCGCAATCTGGTAACGGGAGAAATTGATGCGCACTTCGGCGACGCCGTGATTCTCGGTACCGGAGGCTATGGCAACGTCTTTTACCTTTCCACGAACGCCAAAGGATCGAACGTCACGGCGAGCTGGCGCGCGCACAAACGGGGCGCGCTGTTTGCGAATCCCTGCTTCACACAGATTCATCCGACTTGCATCCCGGTCTCAGGCGATTACCAGTCGAAGTTGACGCTGATGAGCGAATCGCTCCGTAACGACGGCCGCATTTGGGTTCCGAAAGAGAAAGGCGATAAGCGAGCACCGGACCAGATTCCCGAACAGGAGAGGGATTATTATCTGGAGCGCCGGTACCCCAGCTTCGGCAACTTGGTTCCTCGCGATGTCGCTTCGCGCAATGCCAAATATGTCTGCGATGAAGGTCGCGGCGTCGGAGAGAGCGGCCTCGGTGTTTATCTCGATTTCACCGACGCAATCAAGCGGCTGGGACGCAAGACCATCGAAGAGCGCTACGGCAACCTGTTCGACATGTATCAGCGCATCACCGACGAAGATCCCTATCAGGTCCCGATGCGCATCTATCCGGCAATTCATTACACGATGGGCGGACTGTGGGTGGATTATTACTTGATGAGCAGCATTCCAGGCTTGTTCGTCATTGGCGAAGCAAATTTTTCCGATCATGGCGCAAACCGCCTGGGTGCCAGCGCCCTGATGCAAGGGCTTTCCGACGGGTATTTCATCGTGCCCTACACGGTGGGTGATTACATCGCTAATAACAGGTTCGAGACCGTGGGTGAATCCCATCCGGACGTGCGCAACGCGGTCGCTTGTGTGCACCAGACCGTTCAGAAACTGCTTGCGATTAACGGAAAGCGCACTGTCGATTCATTCCATCGCCAGCTCGGCAAAATTGTTTGGGATTACTGCGGAATGTCCCGCAATGCTCCGGGGTTGCAGACTGCCATCGACCAGATTCGCGAGCTTCGGGATGAATACTGGCGCAACGTGAAGGTGCCGGGAAGCGGCGACGATTTCAATCAAAGCTTGGAGAAGGCCGGCCGCGTGGCTGACTTTCTTGAGCTCGCCGAGCTGATGTG
>JAVKSW010000338.1:0-3831 GCA_039583505.1 Bryobacteraceae bacterium
TTGCCGTTGTGAATCAGAGCTTCGTCGACGAATACCTGCCGCGCACCAATCCGCTCGGCCGGTACATGGAGCACGGGGCCCCATTTACAGCGCCGGGCTCGGAGATTGTCGGCGTGGTCGCCGACGCCAAATTCTTCGATCTGCGCGAAAAGGCTGAGCCGATGGTCTTCTATCCGATTTCGCAAAAGCCGGTCAACGCCTTCGACCTCATTCTGCGCACCGCCGCCGATCCGAGCAGCGTAGCCGCTGAAGTCCGAAGCGCACTCAAGCAAATCAACGGCCGCTTGCCCATTCTCGAGCAGCACCGGCTCGACGATCAAGTTGAAAACTCCCTCGAACAGCAGAAGCTGATCGCCACGCTCTGCAGCATCTTCGGCCTGCTGGCGCTGCTGCTCGCTTCCATCGGCATCTATGGAACGCTCGCCTACTCGGTGGCGGGCCGCACGGCGGAGATCGGCATCCGCATGGCCGTGGGCGCCAAGCGCACTCATGTCATCTCGCTTGTGTTGCGGGATCTCGCTGCGAGTCTGCTCGCCGGCCTCATTCTCGGATTGCCCTTCGTCTTGGCCGCCACTCGCTCGCTGGAAAGTTTCCTCTTCGGTGTGAAACCGCTCGACCCACTCGCGCTCCTCGGCTCGGTTCTGCTCATCGGCGGCATTGCCCTGCTCGCCGGCTACCTGCCCGCACACCGCGCCGCCAGAATTGATCCGATGCGGGCTTTGCGTCATGAGTAGCCGCGCCATTTCTGTTTTGCCTCTTGATGGCGGTTCGGTAAAACTGCTGCAAATATAGAGTCACTCTGTCTGAGCCGCGCCCGAAGGAAGCGGTTCCGGGCGTTTTTGCGACGGAAAATAGCTAGGACTCTATCAGTTCTCTCCTAGATAGAGAAAGGGAAGCTACGCATGAGATTACTTTCTAACCATCAAGGCAGGTGCGCATTGATACTGCACGGAAATGTTGCACGGCGATCCGCATCATAAGATTTCGGTCGCGAGTAACGGCGGGTAGGTCTACGCTGCGCGACCAGGGCGGATTTATCGACCGCAACACAAGTTCTGTCCGAATTGCCGACGACACGCTCACAAAATCCTGCATCCACACTTGCGCTCCGCCTTCGGGTCAGATGGACTTTACGAATGCGGACTGTCGGGATCACTTGACGAATCGCTGTAACAACTAACCTCTACAAGGTTTTGATCAGGGTCACGGAAGTACACCGAGGTCATCGGACCTTGTGCACCATCGCGCCGGACGGGGCCTAGCTCGATAACGACTCGCTTGGTTTGCAAATGTTCTATGACCGCCGGTATTGACCAAGCAGTCACCAGACAGAAATCTCCCGCTCCGGGAATGGGGTTGCCAGCTTTCGGCTCGAACGTACGCGTTACTTCATGGACGTTAATTTTTTGGGCACCGAACTTGAGGGCAGTCGGAGAACCCTCTCGATTTACGCGTTCGAAGCCTAGTACGCGAGTGTAGAATGCGCATGTTTCCTCAACTGAACGGACGGTTAAGACAAAGTGATCGACGCGCTCAATCATTTGTACCTTTATCTCAAACGCAGGCTTCAGGCAAGGGCGTTCACTCGACGGTAAAGAGCAAATGAAGAACCCCTTCGTGCGTTGTTAAAACAGCTTATCCAACGTAATCGGAAGACGGCGAACGCGCTTACCGGTCGCATGGTACACCGCATTAGCAACTGCGGCGGCACATCCGGTGATCCCGATTTCACCAATGCCGTGGGCGCCCATCGGGGTATGCGGGTCGGGGATGTCGAGGAAGTACGTTTCGATTTTCGGAACATCTGCATTCACTGGCACGTGATACTCGGCAAGACTCGGATTGACAATGCGCCCGGAGCGCTCGTCAAAAAGTGTTTCTTCCGTCAGAGCCATCCCGATACCCATGATGATCCCGCCCATAAATTGCGAACTGGCGGTCTTCGGATTCAGAATCCGTCCGGTATCGAAGCTGCCAACCCAGCGGGAAACTCGAACTTCCCGCGATTGGTCGTTCACACGAACTTCACAGAACTGGGCGCCATACGAGCCCATCGAATACTTCTGCATCTCAAAAGCCCGGCCAGATTCCACTTCCGCTTCGACGAAATTTTTTTTGACGCGCGTAAGGATAGCGACGTAGCTTTCGCCCGTCTCGCGTTTGTCCCGGCGAAACAGGCCGCTGTCACACGCTCGAACATCGTCGAAATGAGAACCGGTGAGCGGTGACTTGCCGTCCTTCTTCGCAAGCGTGAGCAGTTCACGCTGCAGCTTCTCGCAGGCTTGCTGTACCGCGAGCGCGATACTGATTGTTTGATTCGAGCCACCCGCCACGGGAGCTTGCGGCAGATTCGTGTCGCCGTACTCAAAGCGCACCTTTTCCATGGGCAATCCTAACCGCTCGGCCGCATGCTGAGTCTGCACGGTAGCCGTGCCCATACCCATCTCTTGTGCTGAACTTTGCACCACTGCCGTGCCATCCGCGTTAAGCCTCACTCTGGCGGCCGCCGGGAATCGGTACGCGGGATAGAAAGCGGTTGCCACACCTTGGCCGATCAGCCACTTTCCATCGCGCTGGGAACGAGGCTGAGCCGGCCGATTACTCCAGCCGAACTTCTCTGCACCGAGCCGGTAGGCTTCTTTCAAGTGGCGACTCGAAAATTCGATTCCTTTTGCCGGGTCCCGCTCAGGATCATTTCGCAGCCGCAACTCGACCGGATCCATCCCGAGGTCGTACGCGAGTTCATCCATTGCAGACTCGAGGGCAAACGTCCCGATGGATTCCCCCGGCGCGCGCATGAAACTATTCGCGGTCGTATTGAGCCGCACAACGGACTGAGTAATGAACAAGTTCTCAGCCGCATACAAATGGCGGGCTGGAAAGGAAAACTGTTCCGCAAAGTCGTTAGTCGTCGAAGTGGCCGTGATACCGGTGTGAATCAACGAAGTGAGTTTGCCCGTTTCATCCGCCGCCAAGGCTACTCTTTGTTCGGAGGGTGTGCGGCCGCCCACGATACGATACACGCCTTCTCGCGACAAGGCCAGTTTCACGGGTCGATCCACTACTTTGGCTGCCAGAACGCATAGCTGAACGTGGTCCCACATAGAGCCTTTTCCGCCAAAACCGCCGCCGACGAAGGGCGAAAGGACGCGCACGTTCTCCTTGTCCAGCGAGAACATTTTGGCGAGTGAATCAGCGACGCCCCGCACGAATTGGCTTGCATCGTAGACGGTGAGTTTGTCCCCGTTCCAAACGGCCGTGGCCGCGTGAAGTTCGATGGCATTGTGGTTG
The DNA here is from genome assembly GCA_039583505.1 of Bryobacteraceae bacterium. Taxonomy (GTDB): domain Bacteria; phylum Acidobacteriota; class Terriglobia; order Bryobacterales; family Bryobacteraceae; genus Bog-105. The sequence continues at coordinate 3,292 of JAVKSW010000338.1, forward strand.
TAGCGGGGTGTCGTATAGACGTGATCGACTTTGAATTTTGCGGATCGAAGTGCCTCTTCTGCATCTCCCCGGCTTACTTCCGTTTCCTCGCCCATCACGCTCTTGGGAACTTCCAGGTGCGCCTTGCCTTGTTCAAAGGATGTGGCAGCCGGCTCTTCGCGGTACTCGATTCGCACGAGTGAGGCGGCGTGCTCGGCGCGGTCGAGCGTATCCGCCACAATCACCGCGACTGGTTGGCCGTTCCAGAAAATCTCGTCGGTGTTGACGACGTTCGCCTCGCTGCCCGCCGCGCCACTTTCCCCCTCTGGACTGAAGAGCGGCGGATTTTTCATCTTCGGAGCATTTTTGTGGGTAATGACAGAGAGAACGCCTGGCGCCTTTTCCGCCTCGCTCGTATCGATGCTCCCGATGGCGCCTTTGGCCACCGTGCTGTAGGCAAGGGACGCGTAAACCAGCTTCTCCAGCGCGTATTCGGCCGCAAATTTCGCAGCGCCCGTGACCTTCTCTCGTCCATCCAGCCGGTCGATCGGCTTGCCGATA
>JAVKSW010000339.1:0-3829 GCA_039583505.1 Bryobacteraceae bacterium
GTCCCAGTTCGCGGATAAAACCCGTGCTCTTGCTTTCGCCGGTCACAAATCGATGCTACAAGACGCTCGCAATCTCCACCTGCAAGCGAGCGCGCGTGCATCGCCGGCGCGAAAAGGTCCGCGAGCAGCAACAACCTCGTCGACTTGAAAGAAACCGAACCTCCGCGGGTCGTGTTGCAGGGTGGGCGATACCATTATCCAGATGGATTCTTGTCCACCAGAGTGGGACTGTGGCGGAAGCTTCACAGCGATGCTTGGCGTCTACGGCCTTTACAGTACCCGCATCAGTTGCGTGCTTGAATTTGTTTTGGGGTAAAACAAACTAATGCCTGAAAAGCTCCTGACGCTCAGCCCGATCGACATGGTCATTATCGGGCTCTATTTCGTTATGGTTTTGGGAATCGGCTTCTATCTGAAACGATTCACCAAAACCGGCGAAGACTTCTTTCTGGCCGGGCGCGATATGACTGCGTGGGTTGCGGGCCTCAGCTTCGTTGCCGCCAATCTTGGGTCCCTCGAGCTGATGGGTTGGGCCGGCTCGGCCTATCAATACGGCATTCTCGCCACCCATTGGTATTGGATCGGCGCCATCCCCGCCATGCTCTTCTTAGGCGTCGTGATGATGCCGTTCTACTACATCTCGCGAACGCACTCCGTGCCCGGTTATCTAAAGCTGCGCTTTGGCGAAGGCGCGCGAACGTTATCGGCGGTTACGTTTGCGTTCATGACCGTTCTCATGAGCGGCATCAACATGTATTCCATGGCGCTGGTCTTGAAGATTATTTTGGGCTGGGATATCAGCGTCAGTATCTGGATTTCTTCGCTTACCGTCGCCGCTTATGTTTTTCTCGGTGGCTTGTTGTCGGCCATCTTTAATGAAGTTCTGCAGTTCTTCCTGATCTGGCTTGGCGCAATTGTAATTTCTATCCTCGGCCTGATCGAGGCCGGCGGTTGGAGCGGAATGGTGCACCGCATTCACGCGAACTTCCCAGGCCAGGATTTTACCCATCTGTGGAGAGGCCTTGGATCGTTCGCAGACAATCCCATGGGTATCCATTGGACCGGCATTGTGCTGGGGCTCGGATTCGTGATCTCGTTTGGTTACTGGACGACAGACTTCCTGGTGGTGCAGCGCGTGCTCTCAGCGAAGGATTTACGCAGCGCAAAAATGGCGCCCATTATCGGCTCAGTGTTCAAGATGGCGCTGCCGTTTATCGTGATCCTCCCCGGTTTGCTGGCTTTGGCTGTACTGCCCGAAAAACTAGTGGGCGAAACACAGGCTGGCAGCGGCGCCCATACGTATAACGAAGTCCTGCCGCTAATGCTGGCCCGCTATTGTGGTCCGGGATTGTTGGGTCTCGGAATCACGGCGCTGATCGCCGGATTCATGTCGGGCATGGCCGGCAACGTAACGGCGTTTGCCACGGTCTGGACCTATGACATCTATCGCGCGCTCATCAAAAAGAACGCCGACGACCAACACTACGTCGCTATGGGCCGTTGGTGCACTGTTCTAGGAGTGTTGATCAGCATCGGCACGGCCTATCTCGTGATGCAGTTTCTCAGCATCATGGATTATGTGCAAGCCTTGTTCGCCACCTTTATCGCACCGCTGTTTGGAACCGTGATTCTGGGGATGCTTTGGAAGCGCGCGACCGCCGCGGGCGGCTTTTGGGGCCTGATGGTCGGGACCGGAGGCTCGCTGGCGATGTGGATATGGTTAAGGACCGACCCGGCCGCGCTGGGCTACCTCGCGCTTTCGCCGCGCGCCAAGCCGATGGCCGAGGATATGTACCGTGCGCTCTGGTCGTGGATCCTGTGCGTCGTTGTCACCGTCGGGGTCAGTTTGGCGACGAAGCCCAAAGCTGAATCCCAGCTAAGCGGTCTGGTATACGGCGCTACGGCGATCCCGTCGGAAGGTAACCTGCCTCTGATCCAGCGGCCGCTGTTTTGGGCCGGCGTGGTGATCGTCATATTCGTCATCCTGAACGTTATTTTCTGGTAGGCGAAACACGAAACCCATGTGAATTTCAAACGGTCTGTGAGCGGGAATTCGAGCACCATACCGCAGCCAATCTGGCTTGAACGTCCAATCCTCGATGAAACCGCGGGCGCCGAGTGATTGGCGCGGCGCTGTCGCGCGCGTGCAGTTTTCTCGCTCGTGCATTCGTTGCACTTACGCCTCGGACGCGGGCGCAACGAGAGGCAATCCATCGATTGAGAAATGACATTGAATGTGCTACGGCCTTGTCCGACAATGCGCAATCGGCAAACTTCTGGGCTGACAAGCAACGCCGGCTACGGCGATTGATACTCACGAGGGATCCACGCGCATTCCTGACCTGGTCCATTATCGGGGAAACAATGTTCCCAACGCCGTATGCCTCATTCGCCAGCGTAGAGCTGCGTGCCTTGCGACAGAGCGGCAATTGGGACGTCTGGCGATCTGTCATCAGGGAGCAAATGGCCGGCATGCCTTTGCCTTGCGTCTACTGCCCTTTCAGCAGTTCGAATGCGATCCATCAGGCCTATCACCTACATCGATTTGAAACCGAGAGCGGCCTGCAAATTCAGGATTTTGGCACGATTCTCGAATTTGGCGGAGGTTACGGATCGCTGTGCCGTATTGCCCATCGACTTGGATTCAAGGGCAGGTACCTGATCTTCGACCTTGCCGAACAGTGCGTGCTGCAGCGATATTATCTGGATTCGGTCGGCATTGCGGATGTCACGCTGATTTCTGACCTCGAAGCGCTCAGCAGCGCGATACAATTCAACAGCCAAAGTCCAAAGCTGTTTGTGGCGGCGTGGTCGCTGAGCGAAACGCCACTCGAGGTTCGCGAGCGCATTGCTCGAGTACTGGGTTCATTCGATGCATTCTTAATCGCCTTCCAAAGGCAGTTTGAGGAAGTAAACAACGCCGAGCCCTTTGCCAAGTGGCAGAGCTGGTTTCCAACGGTAATTTGGACGATTTTAGAGATCTCTCACCTGCCTGGGAACACTTACTTGTTGGGAGTTGCTTCCCCCAACAGGAGCCGCACCGATTGATTCGATCTCTCTTCATTTTCGGCACCAGGCCGGAAGCCATCAAGCTGTGTCCCGTCATTCTGAACCAACAACTGCGAAAAGGCGAGTTTCAAGCCAGGGTCTGCGTCACGGCTCAGCATAGGCGGCTGCTTGACCAGGTGCTGCCGATATTTGGCGTTGCACCGGATTACGATTTGAACCTGATGGCGCCGGGCCAGACACTGTTTGCGTCAACTTCCCGAATTGTTGCTGCGCTCGAGCCGGTGATTCGAATGGAATCTCCGGATATGATCGTCGTGCAAGGCGACACGACAACTACTTTTTGCGGCGCATTAGCGGGCTTCTATTCAAACATTCCCGTGGCGCACGTGGAGGCTGGTCTCCGCACCGGCGATGCGCGGCAGCCGTTTCCGGAAGAAATGAATCGCGTTCTTACCAGCCGTCTTTCTACGCTGCACTTTTGCGCGACGGAATGGGCCCGACAGAATCTGCTGGCCGAGAGCGCGGAAGCCGCACGAGTCCATGTTACCGGGAACTCCGGGATCGACGCCGTTCTGCACGTACGGGACGGGCTGGAAGCAGGCCGCCTGAAAGGTCTCGACGGAATTGAGATCGACGCATCGAAGAGGCTGATCGCCGTAACGGCGCACCGGCGAGAAAGCTTCGGCGCCGAATTTAACGGCATGTGTCGCGCGCTGGCTCGCCTCGCCAGGCGGCCCGATGTGCAGCTAGTCTATCCCGTACATCCCAATCCAAACGTTCAAGATCCGGTAGAGCGCCTGCTTCGTGGACAGCCCAACGT
>JAVKSW010000340.1:0-3819 GCA_039583505.1 Bryobacteraceae bacterium
CAGAATCTTATGATGCGTCAGCTTTCCCGTCTCTTCGCCCCGGCGTATCATATTCAGCGCTGGCCGGTCCTTTACCGAACCACCCGGATTGAAGAACTCCGCCTTCGCGAAAACTGACACGCTGCCCCGCCGCGCCGACCGTATCTCGAGCAAGGGCGTGTTCCCGATCCTGCTCAGCACATCGCTTTGGGTTAAGCTCTCAGCAACTGCGGACATCTAATTTCAGTGTATGTCCATAGCCTTGCTCGACAATCGAGACGGCCGCGCTCGCCTGGCACTTTGGCCGCAGTTGCTTTGAACCCAATCTATCCCCGCCCGCGCGCGAGAACGCGCTCGCAGAACATCCCTAAGAACCGGTCGCTTTCTACTCCGACGCAAAAGTCCGTGTTCTCCCCGCCGCGCATCCATGGCCGGCGTTCCGCAACCACCATTCCGCGCGTGAGCTCTCCCTTGGTCTCGACATCCAGCTTCATGCGTCGCGTCTCTACCAGGGATCTGTCCAACATCACGGCCGCGGCAAGAGGATCGTGCAGATAAAATCCCTCCCATCCCATGCTGTGCGTATAAAAGGAGAATCCTTGCTCGGCAATACAACGCAGGAATTGCGCACGCACATCGTCCCTGTCGCCAAGGTGCTGATCGAAAAGCCGCCGCGTGACAGAAGCTTTTCGTGTGACGTCCAGGCCCACCATAACCACGGGTACGCCGCAGTGGATCACCTCGCGCGCAGCTTCCGGGTCCGCATATACGTTGAACTCCGCTGTTGCTGTGATGTTGCCCGGCTCCCCCACCGCGCCGCCCATCGTCACAATCTCCCGCAACAGCCGAAATCCGTCGCCGTCCTGCTGTAGCGCGAGTGCCGCATTCGTTGCCGGCCCGATCAGCAGTAAGGTAACCTCCCCAGGCCACGCCCGAGCAATGCGGCAAATCGTTTCGCTCGCGTCGTGGTCGCTCAGTTTGCCCGTAACGGGCCGGCGCCCGGCTGCTCGACATTCGGTCCAGCCGCCTAATCCGTCGGTGCCATGCACTTCCCTGGCATGCACCACCCCTGCTCCCAACAACGGTTCCCCCGCTCCGCGCGCAATCTCAGGCAGCTCCGCCATTCCGGCGACTGATAAAACTTCAAAAACGTTCCGCGTCGCCACATCCACGGGCACATTACCCTGCACCGTTGTAATTGCCTCGATGTGCGCCTCCGGGCAACCAAGCAAATACAGCAGCGCCAGAGCATCGTCGATCCCGAGATCCGTATCGAAGATGATCCGCTGCATCACTCCAGGCTACCCCTGGAACGTGCGATAGATTGTAAGAGTTCCAGACGACGGGAGGCGGGGAAAACTCTATGCCGGCAAATACTGCTTCAGCGGTTCGAAGAACGATTGCACGAAGGACACTGCCGTTTGCGTCGCTGTCTGCGTATCCCCATTGTTCACATTCACCACGACGCGCACCAACGAAGTATCGCTGCGATCGTAACGAATCGAATCCAAAACCGTATAAATTTTGGCCGAGTACTCGCTCGCAATGATCCGGTTGTGCGCCTGGTACCAGTAGAGAACGATGCTCTGGTTCTGACCGCGCGCCACCACGTACTTGTTCACGCGGATCGGATGGGCCTGGCCCTGAATCGGGATCTCGATCGTTCCCGACTGCGATGGCGCCCAGCCGCTGCCGGGCAAGCAGTTTTTCGGCGAATGCGGGGTCTTGCCCGTCCGCTGTGTTTCAAAGTAAGCGACGAACAGCGTGGCCGCATCGCCCATCTTGTCCTGGTAAACGCGCGAAAGAATATCGTCGGCCTTCAGCACGTCGAGCGTATCTTGATCGATAGGCTCGTCTTGCACCAGAGACCAATTGGAACCATCGAACGAAAACTGGTTGAGCGGCTGGTGCACCGGAACCTTCTCATGCCGAGAGTAGGTAAATCCGTAAAACAGCGATGCCTGCGCCAGCAGCACCACGGTCAAAATTCGCGCACTCCGCGAGCCTAATACCTTGGGCCCAAATTGAGTAGACATGATTTAAGCCTTCTGAAACTTCTTTGCCCCAAAACTCAGCAGCCGGTGCGTGGCGACCAGAGCGATCATCGCCACGAGAAACACAATATAGCCTTCCCCTTCATGATAGGCGCCCTGCGCGAGTTTCGTGTTTATCTCCGACAACAAGCCCGTGACTGCCACGCGAATCCCGTTCGCCGCAATCGCGATCGGTACCGTTGCCACCAGCAGCGCCCATCGCATCCAGACCCGCCGATCCGTCAAATACGCATATACCAGGGAGAGAAAGGCCAGCGACAGCAGCGAACGAATACCACTGCACGCTTCGGCAATATCCAATGTCTGGCTCGGCAGTTGCAGCGTGTTCCCGGCCCGCAGAACCGGAATGCCCATCCAGCCGATCATCGTCTCGCCCAGGGCGCTCGCCAGCATCTGCAGCTTCAGCGTCAATGCCGCGTAGATGATCGCCGGAATCGGAATCATGAACAGCAGCAGCAGCAAGGGGAAAAGCAGCGCCTTCACCCACTCCTTGCCGCCCACATAGAGGACCACGCCGAACAGTGCAATCAGAAACGCGATTCGCGCCGTGAACAGTTCCGCGCCCAGCGTCGCGATCATGGCTTGCAACGCGCCCCATATCACCAGCACTAACCCCCAGCCATTAGGGCGGACCGGCGTCGCCAGCAGTTGCCCGCGCCGCTGCCAAACGATGAAGCCGGCGACCACGGGCACGAAGAAGCCGTGATCCATGTTTTCGTCCGTGGCCCATTGCACGCCCATCCGGTACAGAATGGGCGCATAGCACAGGATCAACAGCGCGCCCAACAAGGCGATCGGCTGCCATGAAATTTTTGCCGGCGGCGCGGGGACCTGCGTCGGCGCGGAAACAGGCACACTTACCATGAATCGGGATTCTTCCTAGTTAATCACACTGTAACTCACAAATCCGGCTCGCGACACACCAACTCCCCCCGTCGCGGTACCCCTTACCACTCCCATCAGAAGTGCTGTTTGTACCCTTAACGTCTCATCGGTATGTCTGGTCGTCGAGTTTCGTGAAATCCGCGTCGTCGTTGAACACGCCCAGTGTCACCACCACGAATGTGAATACGTTTGTGCCCGGCTCCAGATGTCCTCCGAAGGCCTTATCCCCCATAGACAGAGTAATGTGCGGATGCACGCGCCCATTCAAAACGTAGCCGCTCATGCCCAGCACGTCGGCCGGTCCGGTTCGATCCTGCACGAACACATCCTTGGAAGGGAAGGTTCGGTTCGCGACCGCGTGAACCTGGTAGTTGCGGACCGACCCCATGGCCGCAAGAATGACCGCGTTCTTGATCTTTTCCTGGTCGACCATCCTTTTGAGGCCGGCCAGCAGATCGGTGTTGTACTTGAAACGCAGTATCACCACCCGCTGAAATTGCCCGCTGATCGCATACACGTCCGGTACGGATGCGCTGTTGGGCCGGTTGTCTTGCGCGGGATCCGGCGGCCTGGTGACCTCCTTCCGGGTCTGTTGGCCCAAGGCAAACGACCCGGCTAAACAAATCACAATGGCTAAACAAATCACAATGAAGATTCGCATCTTCAAAGTCTATTCGCAGCGCAATGAGATCAGCGGGTCCACGCGGGCGGCGCGCCGTGCCGGTATATAGCTCGCCAGTAACCCCACGGCGACCAGCGCAATCGAGACAAAACCGAACGTCGTCAGGTCAACCGCGCTCACTCCCCAAATCAGGCTCGCCATCAGGCGCGCCAACGCGAGCGAGCAGACCAGGCCAATCAGCAAACCCACGCCCGTCACGATCGCCCCGCGCTGTAAGAC
>JAVKSW010000341.1:0-3811 GCA_039583505.1 Bryobacteraceae bacterium
GCGCGAGCATTCGCATCGATGGCGTCGACCGAGACTAGTCAGGAATTGCTTGCGCTGCTGCGGCCTCGAGAGTGGGGGTGGGACGATCTCGCACGCCCTGCAGCTTTAATCGCCGTGCTTGACGGAGTCCAAGATCCCGGCAACGCGGGGAGCATGGTTCGATCGGCTGAGGCATTTGGCGCAACCGGCGTAGTGTTTCTCACGGGCTGCGCGCGCGTGGCTAATGGGAAGCTGTTGCGGGCGACGGCGGGGTCCCTCTTTCGCATGCCCTTTCTTGAAGGGCTTGCCACCAGTCAATTGATCGCCTCGCTTCGAGCGAGCAAGTTGAAGCTGTATGCGCTGGCGACATCGGGTGCCATGCCACTGCCCGAAGCCGACCTTCGGACGCCGTGCGCCCTGGCGATCGGGCGCGAGGGGGCGGGCCTATCGGACGAGATAGTGTCAGAAGCGCAAACGGTGCGTATTCCCACCGCCAACGTGGAGTCGTTAAATGCCGCGATCGCCGGTGCTATTGCATTGTTTTCGGCACAGCAGCAGAGAGGGACGGCATGAGTCTATTTGACGCGGCGCCACTCACGGCGAAGTCCGAGGCAGCCGGTCTCGATCGGCCCTTGGCCGACCGCATGCGGCCGGAAACGCTCGAAGAATACCTCGGGCAAGAGCATATTCTCGGACCAGGCAAACCGCTTCGTGCGCAAATCGAGAGCGGACATCTGACTTCGCTCATTTTGTGGGGACCGCCGGGTTCGGGCAAGACCACTCTGGCTGCGCTGGTTGCACAGAAGAGTGACGCGGATTTTCTACCGTTCAGCGCGGTGCTCAGCGGCATCAAGGAAATTAAGACGGTGATGGCGCATGCCGAAAAAGCCAAGCGGCTGGGGCGAACGACAGTGCTGTTTATCGACGAGATTCACCGCTTTAACAAGGCGCAGCAGGATGCATTTCTGCCGTATGTGGAACGGGGTGACGTGATTCTGATTGGCGCGACCACCGAGAATCCGTCCTTTGAAGTGGTGTCGGCCCTGTTATCCCGGACCAAGGTGTATTCGCTTCGCGCGCTCGAGACCGGGGAAGTTGTGAAATTGCTGAAGCGGGCGCTCGAGACCCCGCTCCGGGGCTTGGGTCACCTGGGCCTAAAGATCCAGGACGAATTGCTCGATGAGATTGCAGTAGCGTCTAGCGGCGACGCAAGAGCGGCACTAAACACCTTGGAAATAGCGGCGGAGCTGGCTCGCGGAGGCACCGTTGATCGCCAAGCCGTAGCGGACGCTATGCAGCGCAAGGTGCTGCTGTATGACAAGTCGGGAGAGGAGCATTACAACCTCATCTCTGCGCTGCACAAATCGGTACGATCGAGCGACGCCGATGCCTCGTTGTACTGGTTGGGGCGAATGATGAAAGCCGGCGAGGACCGGCTCTACCTGGCCCGGCGGTTGGTACGAATGGCTATAGAAGACATCGGTTTGGCCGATCCCCACGCCCTGGAGCAGGCAATCGCCTGTATGCAAACGGTGCATTTCCTGGGTATACCGGAAGGAGATCAAGCGCTGGCTCAATTGACTATCTATTTAGCGCTGGCGCCGAAATCCGACGCGGCGTACCAGGCGCTCAATAAAGTGAATACGACCATAGAAAATAGCGTCGCGGAACCGGTTCCACTCCACTTAAGAAACGCTCCCACCCGCCTGATGAAGGAAATGGGGTATTCAAAGGGTTATAAGCACGCACATAAAGACGAGGATGCGATTACCGACATGAAATGCCTGCCCGATGCTCTGGCTGCGGCCCGTTTTTACGTGCCGACAGCCCGTGGATTCGAACAAAAATTGCGAGAACGCCTCGAATGGCTCGAGAAAAGGCGAGGTAAGTCCCCGGAAACAGTCGATTAAGTATGTACAGGCATTGTGTAAGCTTATAGATCGGAGTTTCTGAGAACTGTGTCGGGAAACACCATAACTCTGGGCCCCCCGGAAGTGACTACCACGGAACGTCGCAAGTCGAGCCGCTTTCCGATTGAACGCGAGGTCCGCTACAAGACCTTGAACCAGCGGACTGAGATCCTGGCGGGCAGCGGTAAGACCCTTAATATCAGCAGTTCCGGCGTGCTCTTCACATCCGACCACGACCTGCCGCTAGGTACGCGTCTGGAAGTTGCCATCAGTTGGCCAGCCCAACTGAATGAAAAATGCCTGTTGAACCTGGTGGCACGCGGTCGCGTCACGCGTCACAGCAAAGGCCAGCTCGCTCTCCAGATCCAACAATACGAATTCCGAACGCAAAGCCGCCCTGGCAAATAGGTAACAGACGCCTCCGGGGACCTAAGCGCTCCATCTGGGCTAACATGGCAGTGTTGTGCGTCGACGTCTCGCCACCGCTGCCGCCGCGCTGAGTTTTGTCATCCTGCTCGTCCTGCTGATTTGGCAGGGCTCGTTTCGGATCACGTACTCCCCATCGAACCTCAGCGAGACCGTCCTGCTCTGGGCGGTTTCGACGCTCATTTTCCTTCTCACCGTCCTTTTGGCGTTCCTCCTGTTCCGCGCCAGTGTCAAGGTGTTCATCGAGCGGCAGCGCAATAAAGAAGGATCGCGCATACGCTCCAAGCTTCTGTTCGGCGCGCTCATGCTCACATTGGCGCCGGCGCTGTTTTATGTGCTCTTCAGCTATTACGTTCTGAACCGGCACCTGGACGCCTGGTTTGGCCAGACATCGCTCGAAGAACTCGCCAAACAGGAACGCGTTCAAGCGGATGCCGATTGGGTCAGCCTGCTTCCCGAAACTCGTGAAGCCGCGCGAACCGGCCGTACTGACACGGCGTTTTTCCGGAATCTTTGCAAGCAGCACCGGATTCGCCAGCTCATATTGAACCCGCAAAGCGGCGTCCCGATGTTGCTTTACCAGCTATTCGAAGGAGCGGACAGTTCCGTGCTGCGCGCGCAAGCCGATGTCGTCGATCGCGGACGCAAGCTGGGACGAATTTCGGTTGCTGCTTCGATAAATGAGGATCTATTCGCGAAAAACGGCACACTGCAGCGTTTCCTGGAGGTACAGGCCGGGCGAAAGAAGTTCTATCAAGACACCTACTTTCGATTGATTTGTTTAATTGCGCTGTTCGTGCTTTTCTTCGCCTCCTGGTCAGCTCAACTGTTAGCGCGCCAGATCAGCGTGCCGATATCGGCGCTACTGGGCGCCGCGCGCGAGGTCCGGCGCGGCAATCTGTCCTATCGCGTGCGCGTGGATGCAATGGACGAGTTAGCCACTCTCGTCCGCGCGTTCAATGAGATGACCAACGAACTCGAAAGCAATGGCCGGGAACTGGAGGCCCGCCGCCGGTTTACGGAGGCGATTCTGGAAAGCATCCCGACGGGGGTCATCTCGGTCTCCGCCGACGAGCGCATCGAACGAGTCAATCGCGCGCTGGCCGGAATTTTCTCGCACGACACCGCTATGTCGGCGGGCCGCCTGGAAGACCTCTTCTCCGGCGAGGATCTTGCCGAAATCCGCTACTTGTTAAATCGCGCTCGCCGGACGGGCGCCGCCGCTTGCCAATTGGAGATCCAACGCCCGCGTTCCGTTCTTCACTTGGCTGTCACGATTGCCTCTCTCGAAGAGCAGCGTGGATTTGTGCTCGTTCTGGAAGACACTAGCGATCTGTTGCGGGCTCAGAAAGCCGCGGCCTGGCAGGAAGTGGCGCGGCGCATCGCGCACGAGATCAAGAACCCGCTTACGCCGATCTCACTTTCCGCCGATCGCATTGCCAGGCAATTGTTGCGGCTCGACCTGGACCGCAACACTCGGGCCATCCTCGAAGAAT
>JAVKSW010000342.1:0-3804 GCA_039583505.1 Bryobacteraceae bacterium
GGTTAAGTAAACACTGTTATCCCAGCGCAGAGTGAGGTTTCCTGCCGGGGTTCGTATCACGACCGGGCTCTCGGCTACACCCCTGAGAATAGCAGCGACAGCCGCTCCGGTCGACCCTGTTCCGGAACTCCTGGTCTCGCCTGCCCCGCGCTCGTAAAATCGTGCTTCAATTGTGTGCCGGTCCAGCACGCGAACAAACGACACGTTGGTCCGGTTCGCGAAGCGCTCCTGCCGCTCGATTTCGCTGCCGGCCAGACGCCAGTTTTCAGGGAAATGCTCGGTGAAAATGGCACACTGCGGGTTGCCAACGTTCAGAATGGTCGCATCGAAATCCTGATTCGCCCCGCGAACACGTGTCTGGAGTTCTTCCGTTTTGGGTGATCCCATGTCCATTTCGAACACGAAACGATTGCCGGACCGGGTAATAAGGTGCAGCATTTTCGTTCCCGCTGTAGTACTTATCGGAACGTCGGGCGGCGATACGACTCCTTTTAGGAGCCCGAATGCCGCCGCACACCGCGTCCCGTTCCCCGATATCTCGGGCTCGCTGCCGTCCGAATTGAAGAGCCGCGTTCGCAGCCCGTTCGGCTCGCGCCAGACCAACATCCACCCGTCGGCGCCCATCCCGGTTGTGCGGGCGCAGATACGGCGAGCGATTTCGGGCAGCTCTTTTCCGGGGGCCTCGTCGCCCCACGTCAGCAAAAAGTCGTTCTCGGCGCCATGCAGCTTCGTGAACGCGATCTCGATCATTTCCCTTCCCCGCCCTCGATTCTTCGGTTAATCCGCAGCACCGGCGCGCCTTTTACGTGAATCTCGTCCGCGATGGAATACGGCGGATGCTTTCCGCGGTTAACCGCCCGGCTCACGACGTCGCCCACCTGCGCCACGGCCCAAAGCTCCTGATGGACGAGATCCGGCCTGATGGTGTTCGCATACCAGGCTGGGCCGTTCCCGATATATAAGGTTTCGCGGAGCGGTATGCGGGCATAGCACAGGATTCCCGACACATCACCGGTACCCGATTCGATCAAAATCCCCTGACCCGAACGATAGTTCGAGCGCAGGAATTGGGCGCCCGCCCTGGTCCAGGCACGCCGCGAGACGGAATTCACTTGCGACTCTTTCCAGCAGATCCAGTTCTGCTGCGATGGCTGAAGCAGCCACGGCGCGACGGAGAGGGGCACCAAAATCCACGTCCACCTCGTCCAGGCGGCGGGAAGCACCAAGACGATCGCGCCCGCGGCAAAAGCCGCAAGGACCACGACCGCGATACCGTAGCGGCTGTTGTAATAACTGAACGGCCAAAGCTGAGGCACGTGAATCGGTGTGCCGCCCGAGGAGTGCATGCTCCAGATATAAAAGCCCGGCGTCAACAGCAGGAACAGGACGGGAGCAAGCACCGCCTTCTTTGCGGCACAAACAATCCCGACCAGGCCGAGCAGGATCAGCGGCCATCCGGCGCAAAGTTGACTGGCTTTGCCATAGTACTCGGCCGCGACGAGCCAGTCATGATATCCCGGATAAGCGTGGGGCCCCTGAATAGCCACCGCCGAGTACGGCCCGTTGTAAAAATCGAGCGCATTAGCAGTCTCCCACCAGTTGTGCGCAATCCAATACAGCGGAGCAACACTCGCGACAGCGCCGAAGACGACGAGCCGGAGCCAGCGGCGGGTTTTTGAAAAGACCGCCAGCGCGAGCCCCGCAAAAGGAATCAGAAACCAGCCGTCGTAGCGGGTGAGGCTCATCCACCAGGAGGCGCCGACCGCAACCGCGATGAGTCTCCCATCCTGGCTGGATCGGAACCGAAATAACGCAAACAGCAGCACTGCCAAACCGGCCAGGAAAACAATTTCAGTCATGGGGATGGAACCCAGGTAGAGCACGTTCGGATTAAGTGCGAAACAAGCCAGCACGACAACGGCGGCGGCGGAACTCCCGTACACCTCCTTCGCCCCTAAATAGAAAAAAAGTCCGGCGATCACAAAGCAGATCGCCACCGGAATAGCCCCGGCGAGTCCGGTATTCCACCAGGCATCGTTTACCACCAGCGGCAGGCAGATGACGTGCAGTACCGGCAGCCAGACGGTGCCGAGCTGGTCATATCCCGGCGTGCGCGAATCGACAATGCTCCGGCTGATGTTTAAATGCGCCTGCGCGTCCCCGTAGTAAAGCAGGTATCCATGCCGGTAGCACCAGGCGACCGAGCAGGCGATCAGAAGGCACAGCGAAGCGGTTACGAACGCCGCGTCGCGAATGCCGGTGTTCCTAGAACTCGGTGAATCGCCGGAACTCGTCAAAACGCTGGTCGATTTCCTTGCGAGTAAGCGTTCGGAATCGCTCCACACCGAACTGCTCGCAGCAGAAGCTTCCCATGACCGAACCATAAATCACCGCGCGATGCAGATCGCGCACATCGAAATGCCCGTTGCGGAGGTCGAAGCCGCGTTCGGCCAGATACCCGACGAATCCTCCGGCGAAGCAGTCACCCGCACCGGTAGGATCGAACACGTCTTCGAGGAGATAGCCCGGAACCATGAACAGCGTGTCGCGCCGGAAAAGCATCGCGCCATATTCGCCGCGTTTGATCACCAGCGTATTCGGACCCAAGTCGAGAATCTTCTGGGCGGCGCGGCGCAGATTGTGTTCTCCCGACAGCATACGCGCCTCAGCATCGTTGATCAGCAGAAAGTCCCAATCGCGAATCGTCTGGACCAGTTCCTGTCGCGTCTCACCGATCCAGTAATTCATGGTGTCCCCGCCAAGGAAACGAACACGTTTCATTTGCCGCTGCACATCGCGCTGCAAACCGGGTTGGATATTGCCCAGAAACAGATAAGGTTCCGCCGCGTAGGAGGCCGGAAGCTTCGGCTGGAAATCGGCGAAGACATTCAGATCCGTGCGCAAGGTCGTGCGGTCGTTCATGTCCGCGGAGTACACGCCTGACCAGAAGAATGTCTTTCCGGAAACCTGCTCGAGACCGGCGAGATCGACGCCTTTGCCGGACAACAAGGAGCGATCTTCGTCAGCAAAATCTTCCCCGACCACTCCGACAATCGAAGTCCTGGTGAAATAACTCGCGCTCAGCGCGATGTAGGTGCAGGCGCCGCCCAGCGTCCGCTCGCGCTTGCCATGCGGGGTCTCGATGGCATCGTATGCGACGGATCCGACTACGACTAGAGACATCGTCTTGCATTGTACTGGACCGCTACAATACGCTTGTGCAATTCCTGGTGCTTGCCGACATTCACGCGAATTGGCACGCTCTGCACGCAGTTCTCGCCCACACAAAGGGGCAGTTCGATCAGATTATCTGTTGCGGCGACCTGGTGGGATACAACCCGCAGCCCGCGCGAGTAGTGGAGTGGACGCGCGAACACTGCGCGGCTGTGATCCGCGGCAACCACGACAAGGTGGTCGCCGGTATTGAGGACCTGGAATGGTTCAATGACATTGCCCAAGCGGCTGCACGCTGGACGATCGGCCAGCTCACCGGCGAGCAGATCGACTATTTGCGCAACTTGCCGAAGGGGCCGGCTAAACTCGATTATTTTCATATTTGTCACGGTTCCCCGCAGGACGAGGATGAATACATCACGACAACTCGCGAAGCAATGCCGTGCTTCGCGCATTTCGAACTACCGCTTGCTTTCTTTGGCCACACGCATTTGCAGGGTGGATTCTTTTCTAAATACGGACGATTAGGCAAACTTCCTTCCGTTCCCAAAAAGAGCGCGGAGACGATCATCACGCTTGAACCGGACACCGTATACATGGTGAATCCGGGCTCCGTTGGCCAGCCGCGCG
>JAVKSW010000343.1:0-3788 GCA_039583505.1 Bryobacteraceae bacterium
GGCTCGTCGGGCCGCCGCTTTCGGGAATTGGCAATAGAATCTACATCGCGGGCATGCTCCAGAACACGCCGCAAAATATGATGCACTGGATCGAGAATCCCAAAGCCGTCAACGAGAAAACGCTGATGCCCTATCTCGGGGTCACCCACAAAGACGCCGCCGATATCGCCGGATATCTGTACACGTTGCAGTAGTTGCCGAGTCTAAGGAGCGAGGAAACAACATGGTTACTCTTGAAGACGCGCGCCGCATCATCGCCGCAGCGGAAAAGAAAGCGCAGGAAATCGGCCAACCCATGAACATCGCCGTCGTGGACCAGGGCGGAAACCTGGTCGCGCATGTGCGCATGGACAACGCCTGGATCGGCAGCGTCGACATCTCCATTAAGAAAGCCTGGACCGCCCGAGCCTTCGATATCGCCACCAAGGATCTTGCCGAAAACAGCCAATCGGGCGACCAATTCTTCGGAATTCACGTTTCCAATGACTGTCGTGTGATGATCTTCGCGGGCGGCATTCCGCTCAAACGCGGCAACCAGGTCGTAGGTGCGGTTGGCGTCAGCGGCGGGGTGGGCAAACAGGATCAGGCGGTCGCCGAAGCCGGCGTAGAAGCTTTTTGATCTGCTAAATCGCAGGGGCCGGCCCTGTTGTGCTATTCCGCTGCCGCCGATGTTTAGTGTTGGCGAGCGCCTTCGAACCTAAGCTTCTAAAACGAATTTCGATTTTCGCGATCGGCTGTTTTTTGTCCTTGCCCATGTGCGCAACGGGCGTGGCCGGGACCTGGACAGCCGAGATGCCCACGCGTCACGGAAATACGGACCATGTGGCAATAGCGCTTCGCTGCGACCACGACGTGCTGACAGGAACGGTTACAGGACGACAGGGGGAAGCAGAGATTTCCGACGGTATCATCGACGACGACTATATTTCTTTCAAGATCATTCGGGAGATTCATGGTAACCAGGTGATCCAGAGCTACCAAGGCTACGTTGACGGGGACACGATCCACTTCTCGGTGACGGAAGAGCGCGGAAGCGTCAGCACCACCCTCCCGCAGGAGTTCGAAGCGTACCGCTGACCGTGCTGATTGCATAATCAAGCATGGCCTTTGAACGCGAGGTGGAGGCTGCCAAGCTGATGGCGCAGGAAGCGGGATCGCTTGCGCTGGATTTTCAGCGACGGGGCGTTACCACCGAAGTGAAATCAGACGAATCTCCGGTCACGGCAGCCGATCGTGCTTGCGAAAAGCTAATTGTCGATTACATTAAGCGAGAGTTTCCGGACGATGGCGTGCTCGGCGAAGAAGGCGCGAATCGCGACGGCGGTAGCGGGCGGAAATGGATCATCGATCCGATTGATGGGACAAAGGATTTCATCCGCGGTATTCCGCTGTGGGCGGTCCTGATTGGTCTCGAACAGGACGGCGAGATTGTGGCGGGCGCGGCCTATAGTCCCCGGCAAGGACTTTTGCTATCGGCCAGCCGGGGATCCGGTGCGTGGGCAAACGGGTCGCGGGTTACGGTATCGCATAAATCCGACCCCAGCCACGCGGTTCTCTCGTTTAATGGCTTTAACAAGGCCGGTGTGAATCGCTTTTCAGATCGGCTGTTGCCATGGGTCCATCGCTTTTGGGCAGTTCGGGGTCTAGGCGGGGCTATGGACGCGATGCTTTTGGCTCAAGGGCAAACGGATGTCTGGATTGAGCCGAACGCGAAGCCATGGGATTTGGCGCCTCTGAAGCTCCTGGTCGAAGAGGCGGGCGGGAAATTCAACAGTCTCGATGGCGAGAACACCATCTATGGTGGAAGCGCCTACGCCTGCGCGCCGGGCCTGGAAAGTTACGTGCGCGAGCTCCTTCGCTGAGGGGAAGATCATCTAATTAACGAGATGAGTGGTTATGAAGCATTGCGCAGCGGCGCGGCATGGGTGGATCTGTCCTCGCGCGGCAAGATACGGGTCACGGGTGAGGATCGCGCGCGCTTGCTGCACGCCATGAGCACGAACGATATGGAGCACCTGGCAACGGGCGAAGGACTCTACGCATTCTTTCTAACAGCACAGGGCCGTATTCTGGCGGACGCCTATATTTACAATTTGGGCGACAGCCTGCTTCTCGACACGGAACCGGAAACCGCCGACAAGCTTCGCGATCATCTGGACAAGTACATCATTGCGGATGACGCGACGCTCGAGGACGAGACATCTCAATGGGCTGTTATCGGCATTGAGGGCCCGGAAAGCCTCGCGACCGCAACCAGCATCGGTGCGCCGGTCCCGGCAAAGAAGTACTCGCAAGCACGCTGGGCGGCGGGATTCGTCATACGTGTGTCCAGCACGGGCCCGGAGGGAGTCCGCCTCTTCGTGCCAGCCGCGGAAAAGGAGGACCTGCTCCGCGCTCTGACCATTCCCGAGGCGAACGCTGAAGAAGCACGAGTGGTTCGTCTGGAACATGGCATTCCGCGTTACGGGGAAGACATTACGGAGCGGTACCTTGTTCAGGAGGCGCAGCAGATCCATGCCATCCATAGCAACAAAGGTTGTTATTTAGGACAGGAGATCGTGGAACGGGTACGTTCGCGCGGGCAGGTTCATCGGTTGCTCACACCGATTCGAATCAAAAGCGCCATCCCACCGCAGCCGGGCACGAAGTTGACGGCCGGCGGAAATCCGGTGGCGGAAATTACCTCGGCCGCCTATTCACCGGCGCTGGCAGAAGTGGTCGCGTTGGGGTACGTCAGAACAGAAGCTGCGCATACCAAACCGGAGATGACGGTGGCAAGCAGCGATCCGCAAGTGCTCGCTTACATTCCTTAATCGCCGAGCAGCTTGCCGTAGGGCTCCAGCGACTCGACGTTGTCGCAAACCGTTTTGATCGCCGCCGTAATTGGGACAGCCAGGATAAGGCCGATACCGCCCCAAAGCAAACCCCAGAACATGACTGCGATGGTGACAACCAGCGGATTCAACCGGACTCGCCGGCCAATGACTTTCGCATACAGAACATTCATGGCGAGGAAGTGCAGCACGGCAGTGACGACCACTACGGTCAAGATGAGCTCGACCCGGTTCGAAATCGCTACAGCAGCCAAGACCGGCGGAACAATGGAGAGCGGCAAACCGACATACGGCAAGAGACTGAAGAACCCGCTGAGCGGACCGACAATGATCCAATACGGGACACCGAGAAAGAAGAAAGCGAGGCCGCTGAGACTGCTGAGAAACACCCACAGCAGGAAGTTGCCGAGCATGTAAGCGCGGGTAGAATCGCCGATGCCGGACCACGTCTTACCGACGATGTATCGCTCCTCGCTGTGGAATAAACGGAGAATGCTTTTGTTGATGTGGTCGCGCCAGCTCAACATGAAGTAGACGAGGAATGGGACGAATGACGCCATTACCAGCACGTGCAGATAGCCGGCCACGTAGCCGTAAATGGTCGCAAGGAACGAATTTGCGTCCCTATGAATACGGACTTCCTGAACCAGCGGCGGAGCGGGTGGCGTAATTGGAGCGGATACCGTGCCACGGCGACGGCGAGACTTCAGCACCTGTTGCGGCCTTTGCTGGATCTGCTGCGATTCCTCCCGCAGGGTCTTTGGAACGACAAGCTCAATACCGCGTTTTTCCAATTCATCGAGACGGTCATTGGCCTTGCTCCATAAATCACCGACCCGGGCCGTATATGCGGGCAGGTCCTCCGCCACCACCGACAATTGGCTCCAAGCCGCAAGCACGATCAGATAACTGGCTGCGATCGCGATTCCAATCACAATGCCGGTTGCGGCAGGA
>JAVKSW010000344.1:0-1058 GCA_039583505.1 Bryobacteraceae bacterium
ATACCAACCTTCGCGGCAGTTTTTTTGTCGCGCAATCCGTCGCCCGTCGCATGATCGCGCGCGGTTATGGCCGAATCGTCAATATCGGTTCCGTCACCAGCGTCAACGGCTATGCCGGTCTCGCACCCTATGGAGCCAGTCGCGGCGGCATCAAGCAGCTCACCATGAGCTTGGCTGACGATTGGGGAAAGCACGGCATCACCGTAAATTGCCTCGCCCCAGGCTGGTTCCGCACTGACCAGAGCAAGGTGATGTATGAAGACCGCGACTGGGTGGAGTATCTTAGCGATCGCATTCCCGTAAAGCGGCCCGGCCAAACCGGCGACCTCGATGCCGCTGTCGTTTTTCTCGCGTCGGAAGCCAGCCGCTACATCACCGGCCAAACTCTGCTGGTCGACGGCGGCATTTCCACCGGCGCAGTGCGCGCAGTCCCGAAGCGCTCGCCGCCTGGGAAATAAGTTCAGTGTTGATATTGCACACCGACATACACTTCCACATTCCCTCCTAAATTAGGATTCAGCTATTCGCTCCGCAGTGCTTGGTATGGGTCAATAGAAGCTGCACGCCGCGCCGGGAACCACGCTGCGAGCAAAGCCACGAAAACCAGTACCGCGGTTGTGACGCTAAGTGCAATAGGGTCCCAGGGCTGGACTCCGGCAAGCATGTTAGATAGTAGGTGTCCGCACCAGATCGCTCCCAGCAGTCCGCCGGCAAGGCCGATGGCGTACAGCCCGAGAGCGCGCGAGACAATCATCCGCACCACGTCGTGCTGGGCCGCGCCCAGCGCCATACGGACTGCAATGTCGCGCTTCCGTTGGGTAACCATGTACGAGAGAACGCCATACAGTCCCGCGGCCGCGACCACCAGGGCCAAGCCCGCAAAAGCGCTTAGCAGCGTCGCACCCATGCGCCGGCCTTGCACCGAGGCTGAGACAATCTGCTGCATGGTTGCGATATGAAAAATGGTCTGAGCAGGGTCCACTCCATGAATTACATGCTGTACCTGGTTACCCAAAGTACCGGGATCTGCGTTCGAGCGCACAGCATAGGTCATGATC
>JAVKSW010000344.1:1068-3764 GCA_039583505.1 Bryobacteraceae bacterium
GTATCCGGGGGCTTAGCGAGCCCCAGTTGCCGGCTGCCGCGCACCAGCCCGACGATCGTAATCGTATTTGATTTGAAATCGGCATCCTCAAATCCGATCTGCTTGCCAACCGGGTTCTGTCCGGCGAAGTAGCGTCGCGCCAGAACGTCATTCACGATTGCCACGCGCGGCTGGTCCAATGTGTCTGTTCTGGCGAAGAATCGGCCCTTGAGGAGCGGAATCCGGAGAGCGCGGAAGTAATCCTCACTGGCCGCGTTCAAAGAAGCATGGGGTCCCGTCTCCGGATTGGGATTGGCGCGTCCTTTGATGAGAAATGACGCCGTCGCGTGCCCGTTGCTCAGCGGCAGGAAGGTGATGAAGCCTGCCGCTTTCACTCCCGGTAGCTGCTCGATTTGATCCAGTTCTGGGCCATAGACTGTAGTGGCGAGGTTCTCATCTGGAGGTTCTGTTCCCGAAACCGCAGTTTGCATGGTCAGCACGCGCTCCGCGGCAAAACCAGTGTCTGTGTGCAACAACCGATATAGCGTGCGAAGCAGCAAACCCGAGCCGGCCAGCAGGGCGATCGCGAGACTCAATTGCGCTACCACCAGCAGATCGCGAAACTTCTGTTGATGGCGCCCGCCGGCAACACTACCCGCGCTCTCCCGCAAAGCGGTTTCGATGTCCTGGCGCGCGGTCTGCCAGACCGGAGCCAACCCAAACAGCAGCGCCGAGAAGCTGGCGACGATCAACATCGCGAGGCACACTTCCGGGCGCAGAGCGAGCTCCTGAACACGTGGGATAGCATTTCCCGCGAGACGCTTCAATAAACCCAGAGAGCTGACCGCCAGGGCCAGCCCGACGCCGGTTCCGATCAGCGCGAGGAGAAGATTTTCGGTAACAAGCTGCCTGGCGACACGCATTCGGCCGGCGCCCAGCGCCGCACGAATCGCCATTTCACGTTTCCGTCCGAGCGCGCGCGACAGTTGCAAATTCGCGATATTGGCGCAGGCGATCAGAAGCAGAACAGCGACCGCTCCAAGGAGCGCAAACAGAGCGGGGCGTGCATCGCCGGTGATCCTCTCCTGATATAACTGCGCTCCGAAACCGACGCCTTTGTCGTCGTTCGGGTAAGCCTTCTCGAGGCGGTGTGCGATCACTTTCAGCTCGGTTTGCGCGGTGGCGAGCGTCACACCGGATTTCAATTTCGCGATGACGTCGAGGAAATTTGCGCCGCGATCCGTATCCGGCGCGGCCTGGAGCGGGATCCAAAATTCAACATCGCGCGACGGAAACGCAAAGCCATCCGGCATGACGCCCGAGACGCTGCACGAATGTCCATCCACCGTGAGATTACGGCCGAGGACGCTGGGGTCGGCTGCCAGATGTTCGCGCCAGAACTCCGCGCTCAAAACCACGCTGCAGGGTTTGCCGGGCTGATTCTGCTCAGCGGAAAAGGGCCGGCCGAGCGCCGGTCGCACGCCCAGAACATCGAAAACGGTCGCACTTGCCGCGACCCCGCCGCTGTGGACGGGCTCGCCATTGGGCAAACGCAGCGAGACACTTCTTTCTTCGTACGCGCCCATCGTTGAGAACGATCGGCTCTGCGCCCGGATATCGAGAAAATTCGGCAGCGATGTGGAACCGCGGGTACGGTTCGTATACGTGGTGTCGACAAATACGAGCTGGCGCGAATCGGGATACGGGAGAGGCCGCAGAAGCACAGAATCGATTACCGTGAACATGACTGCGTTTGCCCCGGCGCCGAGCGCAAGCGTGGCAATTGCCACGGTACTGAACACCACATTTTTTCGCAGCATTCGCGCCCCAAAGCGCAAATCGCGCAGCAATCGTTCCAGTGACATCCATCCCCACATTTCTCGACTCACCTCCTTTAGCAACGTTCTGTTTCCGAACTGCCTTTGTGCCGCGTACAGAGCCTCGTCTGAATCAAGGCCCTGCTCTCGCAGCCTTCCGGCGCGAAGCTCGGTGTGAAGGCGCATTTCTTCCTCGAGTTCTTCCGTCATGCGGGTACGGCGGAAAAGGAAGACAAGCCGCCTCCACAGTTCGTTTGCGCTCACATGCCCCCCTCGTAAATCGGCCGCACAATCCGCGCAATCGCACCGCTTATCCGCTCGTAACGTTCGAGTTGCTGCTCCAGTTGCTTCTTACCGAGTCGGGTCAGCCGGTAGTAGCGCGCTCGACGATTCTCCGCGGTCTTGCCCCATTCGCCCGTGAGCCAACCTTTCATCAGCATTCGCTGGAGGGCCGGGTACAGCGAGCCTTCTTCCACCTGAAGAACGTTTCCAGACGCCTGCTGAATCTGATTCGCGATCTCGAATCCATGCAGGTCGCCGCCGCGCGACAAAGTCTTAAGGATCAGCATGTCGAGGCTTCCCGGTGGAATCTCGTCTCTATGATTTGCAAACGGCACTGCATAGATAGTCTATGTCAGATGAAGCCGAGTTGCAATGGGATCGACAAGCCAATCTACTGAATAACCACATTGCGCTCGGCAATAACATCGGCTCAATCCGTGTCGCCGATCTGGATGCGGGTGCGGGCGGAACCCCATGTGAGTTAACTTAAGCCTTCGGCGTCGCCTTTCTCGTCAGGCTTCGTGGGAAACAAGGGAACACGGTGGTTTTCCGCTGCAGTTGGCCCTCTCGCGCGTCTCTTCTACGAGACGCCGACTTTACGTCCGGATGAATTCAAGG
>JAVKSW010000345.1:0-3749 GCA_039583505.1 Bryobacteraceae bacterium
GTACAAAGAACTGGGAGCCTTCATCGACATCGATGGTGAGGTCGATTTGATCTTTGCCGGGGACCGGTTCCGGATCCGGCGAGGGCACGAAATCGATGTAGCCGAAATTCCCATACAACTTGCGCATCTCGTCCAGGCCTTTCTGCAGTTTCTCGGTAGAGAAGACCTCGCCGGGCGCCATCCGGAAGACCTGGCGCTCAATCAGGTCCGGCGTGCGGAACAATTTCATGCCCACGAAGTTGAAGTGCCGCAGCGTGAACAGGTTGCCTTCGTGAATAACCATGGTGACATCCACACGCTTGCCCGGCTTCTTGGGATTGAGAAGTGGAATCCTGATGCCTCGCCCGAATACGTCGTAAATCTTTTCGGAATGATTTATGACACGAGCTTCGAAGTAACCCTTGGATTGATAGGCCTGGCGAATACGTTCCGAGTCTTCGTCGAGCTTGGTGGAATCGTAGGTTCGAGCGAACAGGTTCTCGAACAAAATCGAATGCGGAATCCCGATGGGCTTCAGATTCTTCATCGCGCGAACCACGTCGCGCCGGCTGAAGGCTTTGTTGCCGTCAATAATGATGTTGCCGACCTTCACCTTCGGTCCTTCGTCCACGGCGAAGGTTATATCCACCCCGCCCGGAGGTACCTGGCGAATCTGGGGCGTGACGATCGCATATTGATGGCCGCGCTCCGCTTCATACTCCTGCAGAATGTTTTTGGCGCGCTGCACTTTGCCGGGGTCGTATTGCGACTCCGGTGTAAGGCTGAGCTTGCGGTCTTTAAAGCGATCTAAGATCTCCGATTTGCTGATCGATTTATTACCGGTGTAATCGATGTTGTGCACCGTACGGCGCTCGGTCACAATAAAGCGCAAAACGATGCCACCGTTCGGACCCTTTTCTTTTTCAACGCGGAGATCATCGAAACGCCCCGTATTCCACAAGGAGATGAAGTCGCGGTGAATCGCTTCTTCGTCGTAGACGTCACCCTTCTTCGTGAAGATCAGCGCGCGCAAGGTATCCTGCGGCACCCGGTGCTGACCCCGGAATTCGACGTCTTCGATGATGTTGCCGGCCAGCGCAGAAGGCTTGTTTTCAGGAGTAGTGGACGGCGCCGTGGGTTGCGTTTGCTTTTCCGGAGCGGCAGGTACGTTCTCGAACGGATTGGGCGGGCGCTGCTGCGGGGGAGCCTGAGCAGGCGGATTCTGTTGTGGGGGGGCTTGAGCCGGAGCAGTCTGTGGCGGGGTTGGCTTGGCTTGCGGTTGGGTTTGAGTCTGCCCGGTTGCGTCGCCGGCTGGCGCCGATGAATCGGCCGCCGTCGCGCGCGCTTGCAGGGAAAGGAGAAGGCAAACACTCGAAACGATACAAGCTATTGGTATCGGCACGCGCAGGCTTTGAAGCCTGTGGCGAATCATCTAAAAGTGAATCCTTTCCATGCAGCGGAAAACTCCCCTGACGTTCCGTGCTCGATGCCGGTTTCAGCATAGGCGTACAAACAGTTGAAACGAACCCCGAAACGCAAACTCAAACTCCCTAGTGTAACGGATGAGTGCGAGTGCGCCTCGGGGCTCTGGAGTAGCGTTTAGGTATGGCGCTTCCTGGTACCAGATGGTTGAGTTGTACGCTATTTTTCGTGGCGGCCGCCGCTATCCAGGCCGCCGACTCGCGAAGCATTACGCTGAATCAAAAAGAATACTTCGAAGCGCCGGGGTTCTCGTTCCTCGTTTTCCACAACAACTATCAGATCGGCTATCAAGGCGGGCTCCAGATGATCGAAAACGGGGAGCGCGTGCTCGACTCCGGCGATCTCATGTTGGTCCCGAAACAAGGCCAGCCTCCGGCAAAGCAAACAGTCCTGAAACGCGTAGTGGATCGCGCGAAATCGTCCGCAACAGTTTTCGGCGACGTGCACGATCTGGGCGGATACCGCCTCATCTGCCGCACGGACGGTTCGCGCATCCTGATCACGTTAACGCTCGATAAGCCGATCGATTGGACGCGCTTTGAATCAGCCGGATTCAAAATCGCGCTCTATCCGGGAACTTATCTCGGGAGATCCTACCAGGCCGATACGTCGAGCGGCGTGTTTCCCCAGCAATATACAGGTCATCGTTATCTGGTGAAAAGCA
Organism: Bryobacteraceae bacterium; assembly: GCA_039583505.1. Classification (GTDB taxonomy): domain Bacteria; phylum Acidobacteriota; class Terriglobia; order Bryobacterales; family Bryobacteraceae; genus Bog-105. The sequence goes on from JAVKSW010000345.1 coordinate 2,126, forward strand.
CTACCCGCCTGCGCATCGGTGAGGACGATCCTTTGCATTCGGCGCTCATCAGCCGCTCTGGTGGAACGCTGAGTCTCCTGGATGGACGGGAGGCCACGCCTCAGCCCTGGTTCCTGGTGTTCGCTCCGCTTACGCCAGGATCTTCAGAAAAGGCGCTGACGGTTGAGATCGCGCCGGCCATTCATCCGGAGTGGCGCCGGACGCCGGTCATTGCCATATCGCAAGTGGGTTACCATCCCGCGCAGGTCAAGCGCGCGGTCGTCGAATTGGATCCGAGGAGTTCCGCGGCCGCTCCCGTATCGCTGTACAAGCTGGAACTGGATGGCGGCCGCAAACTCGTGAAGTCGGCGAAGGGCAACCCCTGGGGCAGCTTTCTCCGCTACAAATACGAAGTGTTCGATTTTACCGACGTTCGCGATCCAGGCACCTACGTGATCGAATCTCGTGGGGTATCCGCAGGTCCTTTCCAGATCCGCAATGACATCTATGACCAGGCATGGAAGCCCACCCTCGAATACTTCCTGCCGGTGCAGATGTGTCATGTCGCCGTGCGGGAAGGTGTCCGGACATGGCACGGCGCTTGCCATCTGGATGATGCGCGCCAGGCGCCCGCGGGCAAGGTCCACATCGACGGTTATCAGGAACAACAGGATCGCGAAACGCGCTTCGCCGACGATGAGCACATCCCCGGTCTCGATTGGGGAGGGTGGCACGATGCCGGCGACCACGATCTGCCGGGGGGCAGTTTCGCGAATACGGTGCTCTATCTGGCGCTCGCCCAGGAAGAGTTTCATCCCGCGCTGGATGAAACTTCCATCAACAGGGGCAAACGTGAGGTGCTACTGCATGTGCCCGACGGGCAGCAGGATCTGATCGAGCAGATTTCGTACGGTGTGGAAGGGCTGCTCGCCGGTTACCGAGCCTCGGGGCACATCTTCGCAGGTATCATCGAGCGATCGCCACATCAATATTCACACCTCGGCGATCCTGCCGACATTACCGACAACAAGCTCGACGGCGACGACCGATGGGCGTTTACCAACCGCAATACGGGTCTGCAGTATGAGAGTGTACAGGCGCTCGCCGCCGCTTACCGCGCCTTGCGCGGAGGCAACCGAAACCTCGCGTCTGAGTGTCTGAAAGCCGCCGAGACCATCTACGATTACGAACAGCAGCACGCGCCAGTTTATGCGCCGGACGCCTATGTTCCCGGCGATTCGGGATTCCGCAGCCAGGAGCTGTCCGCCACTGCGGAGCTGTTGCTGACCACCGGGGATGCGCGATACCGCGATCGCCTGATTGCACTGCTGCCCGATTTGCGGAAAGCTTCGGTCGAGCAATTTGCGATGGGCCCTGGGTGGACGCTGATTCGCGCTCTGGCCGCCGTCAACAATCAGGAGTACCGCACAACTCTGCTCTCTTACGCAGAGAAATGGAAAGCTCTTCTCACCGACCGGACAGCCTCGAATCCGTACGGTGTTCCGCTTCCGCCGGAGATTACAAAGCCCGACTATCGGCTCGAGGAGCGTTCCGGTATCCATTCCTCATTCGTGTGGGGACCGGGCTGGAATCTCCAGACGGACGCAGTCCATCAATACTACTTGCACAAAAATCTCCCCGATCT
>JAVKSW010000346.1:0-3740 GCA_039583505.1 Bryobacteraceae bacterium
CCTATTATCCGCCGGGCACTTACGCGGTGCAGGGCGGTCAGCAGCCGATCCCCCCGCAACCAGTTATCCAGCAGCCTCCCGCGACTTACCCGCCCCAACCTCCGCCGGGCGTGTAGCGCTGCGTTCACCCGCCGGCGAGCACAAGCAAGTCGCGAGCTTTTCCAAACACGTCGCGCAGCATTTCGCGGGTCAGCCGCTTGGTCGACGTATTCTGCTGGCTGGGATGATAAGACGCTAATAGAAGCGGACCGCCTTCGTGGGTTCGGTACAGCGCTCCGTGCGCAAACGGGAACTGGGCTCGCGATTTGATGCAGCCGCGATCCTGCAGGACTGCGAGATAGGCATCGAGAGCAACCCCGCCCAGCACCAGCACCACTCGCAGATTCGTCAATAGATCGAGTTCCCGAGCCAGGAAAGCACGGCAGTTGAAGAGCTCGTCGCGCGCTGGTTTGCTGTCGGGCGGCACGCAACGCGCGGCGGCAGTAATGTACGCGTCCCTCAGTTGTAAGCCGTCGTTTTGCGTAACGCTCTCAGGCTGATTGGCGAATCCAGTCTCCCAAAGCGCGGTGTAAAGAAAATCGCCCGAGCGATCGCCCGTAAACATGCGTCCGGTGCGATTCGCGCCATGCGCGCCCGGCGCGAGGCCCACCAGCAGCAACCGCGCGGCGGGGTCGCCGAATGCCGGCACCGGCTTGCTCCAGTATTGTAGTCCGCGATAGGCGCGCCGCTGAATGCGCCCGATTTCTTCGCGCCAGGCGACCAGACGAGGACACCGGAAACAGGCAACGACCTCCTGATTGAGGATCGTCAGCGAGTGTGGATTTTGAACGGCAGGTAGATGCATCGCGAGCGGCAGAGCGCCCGCCGCGATTATAATCCGCTGATCAGCTTTACCTTCTCGCGCTCTTCCGCCGGAGCGCGATAAGTGCTGGATTTCGGGTCTTTCCGGAATCGCTCGATGGAGGCCGCCAGGGCGTTCAGAGACATTCGCGAGAAATCGGGTGGCATCTGCGTCCGGAACATCGGCAGGATGTCGGCGAATACTTCTACCAGCCGCGGATCGCGCCAGCCCTTCGCGACCTCGCTCCGGATCACTTGTAACGCCTCGTCGGCTGAGAGTGCTTGCTTGTAGGGCCGGGCGGTCAATAGCGCGTCATAAATGTCGGCCAACTGAAGAATACGCGCCAATTGCGGGATATCGTCGCCGGCCAGTCGATCGGGATATCCTGTTCCATCCCACTTCTCGTGATGATGGCGAATGAGGGGAAGCACGGGCGTCAGCGAGCGCATATTGCTGCAGATCCGCTCGCCCTTTTCGGCATGGCTCTTCATGATTTCCCACTCTGCCGCGGTGAGTGGTCCCGGCTTGAACAGGACGTTGTCGGGAACGGCCACCTTGCCGATGTCGTGCAGATATCCTCCGCGTTGCAAGGTGAGAATATCGGCTGCTGGAAGCCCCAGGGCAACACCCATCGCCGCAGCCATCAACGCCAGGTGCTGGCAATGCAGGCCGAGGGCAGGATCTCGCTGTTCAACCGATTGCGCCAACGAAAACAGCACCGTCTCAGAATCGTCCAGCGAATCGATAATCGCTTTATGACGCAAGCTGGCTTGCACCCGGGCGCGAAACGGCCTGGGTCTCAGCGGGGTTACGAAGAACTCGTCGGCTCCCGCCTCAATCGCCCGAACTTCATTCTCAAGATCCTCCGATGCCGCGGTGACAAAGACCGGCAGCAGTTGTGTCGCGCTGGTCTTCTTCAACACCCTGCAAAACTCGCTGGCGCCCAGTTCCGGGGCCAGTACGTCGATCAATACCAGATCTACCCGGTGCAAAGAGATGGCTGCGATCGCCTCCGACGTCGTGCTCGCTTCAATCAAATCGTGATTGAGTTCGCTCAGCACGGCTTGCGTATTCTGCCGGCTTGTTTTGGAAGCATCGACGATCAGGATTTTCCCTCGCGCCAGCAACGGCGCGCGCTCGCCGGCCTCTTCATGCAGAAGGCTCCAGCTCTCAATCGGCACTACTCGGTCTCGGGGGTTTGCGTGCTCCATGTCGGTCAAAGTGGCTTAGGCAACCGGCGCTCGTCCACTACGCCCTGCCCTCCCCGTCCTATTGCTTGTGGGATTGCGGGCTCTGACTTTCTATCGACTTCAGTGTCGGAAGGCTTTAAGAATTCTGGGATTAGTCACAGGGAGCAAACACCCGTTTAGTACTAGGCGTAGACAGCTCGCGGAATGGATTTCCCCTATGGCATCGGCGCGTCCGGGAAGCGTGCCACCCTGGGTTTGAATGACGCTTTTTACGAATTCGGTTCGGGACACACGGTACTCCCCGCCCGCTGTAACCCGTTACGCCTAAACCATCTGGCACGGCACAAACCCAACCTCGGGTGCAACTTTCTACGTCAGGAACAGTCTTACGCCTTGTACCGGCACAGCGTTACGTGCGCGTCGTACAGCCCAAGTGTGTGAAATGCCGGGCCTCCACTCTCATAGACCTTTGGAACTGCTAATCATCGAGGACAATCCGGGCGACGTTCGCCTGCTCCAAGAAGCCTTTGAAGAGCTGCACGCCAACATCAATGTCCGGGTGGCTAAGGATGGCGCCGAGGCGCTCGACATCGTCTTGCACCCGCACTCCCCCAAAGTCGGCTGGCGTCCCGATTTGATTTTGCTCGATCTGAACCTTCCCAAAGTAAATGGCCACGACGTCCTGCTGCGAATCAAGAACCATCCGCAGACCAGGTTCATTCCGGTCATTATTTTGACCTCTTCACCGGCAGAAGCCGATGTTCGCCTCGCCTACGAATCGCACGCGAACGCGTACCTCAGGAAACCCTCCACGCTGGATGGCCTGATGAACGCTGCGCGCGATGTGAAGAATTTCTGGATGGAAACCGCGACTCTTCCCAGCTAGACAAGTTTTTATCCCGCCAGCCCCTCCTCTGCTCTGCACCGCGAGCGCGCGGAAGAAGAAATAATCGGACACCATCGCCCGGTTTCCATGTTTTAATTGAGGAGGTTATAGGAACCCTCGCCCTGCATCTCTTTTACGACGCCGCCGCGCAAAAGGAGTATTCCCACTGAGCACCAAAGTGACGGTTGCCGCCCAAGTGCGCGAGCCCGCCGATCGCTGGACCACCAGCGACGCCTCGGAAATGTACGATGTCGCCAGTTGGGGCAAGGGATATTTTTCCGTCGGCGACAACGGCAACCTCTTCGTTCACCCCACCAAGGAGCCCGGCCGCAGTATCGATCTGAAGCAGCTCGTCGACACGCTCGGATGGCGCGGAATTTCGCTGCCGATCCTGATCCGCTTCGCCGACATTCTCAAACACCGGCTGGGCGAAATACATCAGGCTTTCGAGTCCTCCATGCGCGAGCACGGTTATCAGGGCCGCTACGTCTGCGTGTATCCCATCAAAGTGAATCAGCAGCGGCAGGTGGTCGAAGAAGTCTTTAATTTCGGCAAGGCCTACCATTTCGGTTTGGAAGCGGGTTCGAAGCCGGAACTGCTGGCGGTGCTGGCCATAGCCGATAACGAGACGCCCATCATCTGCAACGGCTTCAAGGACGACGAATACATCGAGATGGTGATGCTGGCCAAGAAAATCGGCCGGCGCATCACGCCGGTTGTAGAGAAGTACACGGAGCTGGAGATCATAGCGAAGCGCGCCGAAGAGCTGGGCGTGAAGCCCACGATCGGCCTGCGTGTGAAGCTCGCCAGCCGTGGCTCAGGC
>JAVKSW010000347.1:0-3734 GCA_039583505.1 Bryobacteraceae bacterium
TTGCGGTTGATAATTTCCTCGGCTAAATTCTTCGGCACTTCTTCGTATTGCCCGAAGTGCATGGTGAAACTGCCGCGCCCTTGCGTCCGGGAACGCAATTCGGTCGCGTAGCCGAACATCTCCGACAGCGGCACCATCGCTTTGACGATGTTCGTGCCACCCACAATCTCGGTCCCTTCCAGGCGTCCGCGCCGCGAGACCAGATCGCCGTTGACCGTTCCCATGTAGTCTTCGGAAACCGTGACTTCCACGCGCATCACCGGCTCGAGCAGCACTGGTTTGGCTTTACTCGCCGCGTCTTTCACGCAGATGGAGCCGCAGATCTTGAACGCCATTTCCGAGGAATCCACTTCGTGATACGCGCCGTCCAGCACCGTCACTTTTACGTTGTTCAACGGATAGCCGGCCAGGATGCCGCCTTCCAGCGCCTCAACCACGCCCTTCTCAATGGCCGGAATAAATTCCTTGGGAATGTTGCCGCCCCTGATCTCGTTGACGAATTCAAAATCCTGCTCCGGATCCGGTTCTACACGCAGCTTCACACGCGCGTATTGGCCGCTTCCGCCGGTCTGCTTCTTGTGCGTGTAGTCGTATTCGGCCCGCTGGCGGATCGTCTCGCGATAAGCCACTTGCGGCTTGCCGACGTTTGCGCCCACGTTGAATTCGCGCTGCATGCGATCCACGATGATCTCCAGATGCAGCTCACCCATGCCCGCCAAAATCGTTTGTCCGGTCTCCGGGTCCGTGTTCACGCGCAGCGTGGGGTCTTCAGACACCAGCTTCTGGATGGCCATTCCGAGCTTCTCTTGGTCGGCTTTGGTCTTGGGCTCGATGGCGAGCTGGATCACGGGCGCCGGGAAGTCGATCGATTCTAAAAGCACCGGCGCCTTCTCGTCGCAAATCGTATCGCCCGTCACAACCTGCTTCAGACCCACCGCCGCGCAGATATCGCCCGCGAGCACTTCCTGGATCTCCTCACGCTTGTTCGCGTGCATCTTGACCAGGCGCCCCACGCGTTCCTTTCGGCCCTTGGTCACGTTGTAAATCGAATCGCCCGCGTTCAGCTTGCCTGAATAGACGCGGATGAAGACCAACTGGCCGACAAACGGGTCGGTCATGATCTTGAACACCAGCGCCGCAAATGGTTCTGCATCGCTCGCCGCGCGTTCCACCACCTGCTCGGGATTGTCGATCGCGACGCCTTTGATTGGCGGAATATCGAGCGGAGAAGGCAGGTAATCGCAAACCGCATCGAGCAGGTTCTGCACGCCCTTGTTCTTAAACGAGGAGCCGCAGATCACGGGAAAGATCTTCTGCGCAATGGTGGCTCGGCGGATACCGGCCGCCAGTTCCTGCTCGGTGATCGGCTGCCCTTCGATGTACTTCTCCATCAACACATCTTCGGTTTCCGAAACAGCCTCGATCAGCTTGTCGCGATACTCTTTGGCTTTGTCGAGCAGATCGGCCGGAATATCGACGTCGTCGTACTCGGCGCCCAGCGTCTCATCGCGCCAGATGCGAGCCTTCATCCGGATCAAATCGATTACGCCTTTGAACTGGTCTTCTGCGCCGACCGGCAACTGAATCGGAACGGGACGCGCATTCAAGCGCTCGACGATGCTGTTGAGCGAAAAGTAGAAATCCGCCCCCACGCGATCCATTTTGTTGATGAAGCAGATACGCGGAACTCCGTACTTGTCCGCCTGCCGCCATACGGTTTCCGACTGCGGCTGCACACCCGCAACCGCGTCGAACACCGCGCACGCGCCGTCCAGAACACGCAGGCTGCGCTCCACTTCCGCCGTGAAATCGACGTGTCCGGGCGTGTCGATAATGTTGATCGTGACGTCGCGCCACTGGCACATGGTGGCCGCCGACGTGATGGTAATGCCGCGCTCCTGCTCTTGCGCCATCCAGTCCATGGTGGCGGTTCCTTCGTGCACTTCGCCGATCTTGTGCGTCCGGCCGGTGTAGTACAGAATGCGCTCAGTCGTCGTCGTCTTACCGGCATCGATGTGAGCCATGATGCCGATATTGCGCATTTTTTCTAGCGGTACAGTGCGAGGCATAAAACTTACTTCAAAAGGTCAGATTTAAAATCACCAGCGATAGTGCGCAAAAGCCTTGTTGGCCTCCGCCATGCGATGCACATCGTCTTTCTTCTTGACAGCGCCGCCACGCATATTAGCGGCGTCATTCAATTCGTTAGCCAGCTTCTCGGCCATGCTCTTATCCGGCCTCGAGCGCGCGTTGCCGATAATCCAGCGCAGCGCCAGGCTCGTCCGGCGATTCTGCGAAACTTCCACCGGCACCTGGTAATTGGCGCCGCCCACCCGGCGCGTCTTCACTTCGAGCACCGGCTTCACGTTCTCGACCGCCTTCTTGAAGGCCTTCAGCGGATCGTCGCCCGAGCGCTCGCGCAGTGTGTCCATCGCCTGATAGAAAATGCTCTGCGCGGTGGTCTTCTTTCCGTCCCACATCATCGAGTTGACAAATTTTTCGACCAGCGTGGAATTGTATAGCGGGTCCGGAACAACTTCTCTGGGTTCGGGTCGTCTACGGCGTGGCATATGCTTGCTCGCGTCTCCTTACTTTTTCTTAGCCGGCGCCGCGGCGGCTCCGCCCTTGGGACGCTTCGCTCCATATTTAGAGCGCCCTTGTTTGCGGTTCGCGACGCCCGCCGTATCGAGCGTTCCGCGCACCACGTGATACCGTACACCCGGCAGATCTTTGACACGCCCGCCGCGGATCAGGACGATGGAGTGCTCCTGCAGGTTGTGCCCCACGCCCGGAATGTACGTCGTCACTTCAATTCCATTTGTCAGCCGCACGCGCGCCACTTTCCGCAAGGCCGAATTCGGCTTCTTGGGAGTGGTGGTGTACACGCGGGTGCACACCCCGCGGCGCTGCGGGCAAGCCTGCAGGGCGGGACTCGCTGTCTTATAGCGCGTGGGCCTGCGCCCCTTGCGCACGAGTTGGTTAAACGTCGGCAAGAAGGTCCTCTCTCACTGAATGCAAAACTCAATCGCCCGCCGGACGCGACACACTGCCGCATTTCCGCGGGTCACTCTCAAAAACGTTGGTACGCCCTTCTCGGGCTTCCTAAGCAGGCACGAACATCGTCGGCTGCGATTGATAACTGTGATTACTGCCAGGAGGCTGATATAGCGTCTTCACCAGCCCCAAACGCGAGGGTAACTACTTCGGGTATGGCCCATGCCAGTTTCCAACGTCGGTCTCTCGAAACGACGGAGACCTTATTAGTCCGACAGCGGGGCCCGACTTCCGGCCGGATGCCTCGAAGAGACACGGTAGCACGGAGGCCGAAGAATCAACTCGCCAAACCTTTTAAGTGTAAAAGGAATAGTACTACCTGTCAACACCTAGTCTTGGCCGGTAGTGGCTCAATTTGGGCCGGTAGTGGCTCAATTTGAGCATGCGAAAGATTTTTGGGGGGTCGCTTCAAAAAACGTTGAGACCTTACGGCTGGTGATCAGACTTAGCGTTGGTACAACTCCGTCCGCACTCCTGAGACGCTTCGGGTCACGCCTGCTACGCAATGTGGCATCGCGCATCGTGTCTAGACGATAGCGATCTACTGGCGTAGTATTTAAAACGAGAACAAGTAGCGGAATAATTGCGCCCTTTGCGGTTCTCGAAGTGCCGAAATAACTTCGGGACCGTCGCACTGAACGCGTTTGCAGGGCAGATTGCGAAGTGCCTTGTCCTGATAC
>JAVKSW010000348.1:0-1170 GCA_039583505.1 Bryobacteraceae bacterium
GGTATGAGAGACGCCGTTGCGGAGCTCAAACGCCTGGAGGACCCTTTCGTTCAGCGAGCGCAGCGCGCGCTCGTCCGCCGAGTCGCGTTTAACAACACGAGTTGTGAATATACCGCCGCCCTGCGTGACCTCGAGCGGGGGAGTTCCATAGGCGTTGGCGACTGCAAACACCATTTCGCCGCGGAACCAGATGGAATCGACGTGAAAAACGTCGCCCGGAAGAAAGCGCTCGAGGACGAAAAACGACTGCTGATCGCCGAGTGAATGAATCCGGTCCCAAACCTCCTGGGCGTGGTGACATTTTTTTATCCCGAGTGCACCTGCCAACAAGCGTGGTTTCAAGACCCAGGGTCCCGGCACGGTTTCCAGGTATCGGGTGATGCTCTGGTAGTTGATAACGGAGGTAAATTCAGGGACGCGGATGCCGTGACTGGCAGCACGCATGCGCATAGCGAGCTTGTCACGGAAATAGCGCGTCGCGCTCTCGCCCAGGCCGGGAATGCGCAAATGCTCACGCAGTAAGGCGGCCTTCTCGAGGTCAAAGTCGTCCAGGGCGATAAGGCGATCGATCTGTGTTGTCCGGCAAAGGTGGCTGACTGCATAGAGCATGTGCTGGAGGTTCCATTCGTGCTCCTGGTCGGGCATATAGAAGATCTCGTCAAGACTCTCGCGCGGAAAATCCGCTGTGTGCTCAAGACTCTGTGACGTCAGCAGTAAGACCCGGCATCCCTGCTGCTTAGCCTGTTTTAGAAACCGATGGCCTTTTTCGTAACTTGCTAAACACAAAAGAGTCAATGGCTGGGCAACGCCCATAGAATCGGCAGAGGACATGAGGGGAACCAGTTCAGAATATCGCCTTTCTTGATGGGATGATGGAACTAAAGCGTAATCCAGACGGGACGTTCGCAACGTAAGAGGTCTTATAATGCAGAAGCTTAAATTGAAGCACCTAGTTGCGGTCCGCTGGTTTCACTGGATCAACTTTCCGCTGCTCGCATTAATGATCTGGAGCGGCTTTCTCATCTATTGGGCCTATCCGATTTACAGTGCAGGCCCGCTGCATTTCTTCCCGGCTTGGGTCTATCGCGTCTTTCATATGAACAACCGGCTCGCGGAGGGGATGGCGCTGCACTTCTTCTTCATGTGGTTGTTCGTGGTGAATGGAATCCT
>JAVKSW010000348.1:1270-3728 GCA_039583505.1 Bryobacteraceae bacterium
GTGCTGATTGCCGGTTGGAACAATTTCCGCAGTATGATCGTTGGCTATGAGCTGGTAAAGCAGCATGATTGAACGGCACCGCGAGATCATCCTTCCGGACGAGGAGGCTGCGCTTACGCTGCGGCGCAGTACACGCCGCGGATTCCTGGTGGGCGGGCTGGCGGCAGCCGCGGCGATCGGCGGATACGAGTGGGTTACCAAGGCCAAGCAGCAGGACGAACTTGCCTGGCCGCAACGGCGCGTGCTCGATTTCAATGCAAAGCTGTCGCGCGGCTACCTGAGCGATAGCCATCTGATGCCGACGTATTCGCGCGATCGAGTGCGCTGGCTGAAGCCGAATGGCGATATCGGGCTGGACCAACCGGTGGATCGAAGCCATTGGCATTTGCAGGTGGAAGGCGGCGGAGCGCAGCCGGTGACGCTCTCGTTAGCCGATGTGATGAGCCTGCCGAAAGTAGAAATGATCACCAGCTTCTGCTGCATCGAGGGCTGGAGCACGGTAGTGTATTGGGGTGGTGCGCGGTTTTCCGATTTCACGAACAAGTATTTCCCTCCTGGCGCACAACTGCCCGACTACGTATACATGGCAACCCCCGGGGAAGATTATTATGTTGGACTCGACCGGAAGAGCGCCATGCATCCACAGACGCTGCTCGCGTACGAGCACAACGGAAAGCCGCTGGAAGACCCGCACGGCGCTCCGCTACGGCTGGTGATTCCGGTGAAATACGGCATAAAGAACATTAAACGGATTGGGCTTATCCGCTACACCAACGACAAACCCGGCGATTACTGGGCTGAAGAAGGATACGATTGGTTCGCCGGTCTCTGAACGATGGCGGAAGCAAAGCTTTATTGCGGCACTTCGGGATTCGCGTACGCGAGCTGGAAGCCGGACTTCTATCCCGAGAAGCTGGCCGGCGGGAAGTTCCTTTCCTATTACGCGACTCGCCTGAACGCCGTCGAAATCAACTATACGTACCGGCGCCTGGCCTCCGCGGCGACGTTCGAGAAGTGGATAGCCGCGACGCCGGACCATTTCATGTTCCTCCCGAAGGCACACATGAAAATTACGCACTCGCTCAAGCTGGAGGGCGCGGAAGAATTCACGCGCGTGTTTCTCGAATCGCTAAACTCGCTGCGGGATGCGGGACGTCTTGGGCCGATTCTGTTCCAGCTCGCGCCCAGCTTCAAAGCAGACCGCGAACGACTGGCAAGATTTGCCGCCCTTCTGCCGAGAGGCCTTCGGACGGCATTCGAGTTTCGAAATGCGAGCTGGTTCGAGGAAAGTGTTTACCAGGTCCTTCGCGATGCGAATGTCGCGCTATGTCTAGCTGAGAACGAGAACCTGGAGACGCCTCACGTGATCACGGCGGATTTTGTCTATCTGCGGTTGCGAAAGCCGGACTATACCGAATCCGAGTTAGATAGTATCGCGTATCGGGTGGAGCAGTATCGGGCCAATGCCTATCCCACTTACGCGATCTTCAAGCACGAAGATACGCCGGCGGGCGCCCTGAATGCCGAGAAGTTATTAGTCGCGCAGAGGCGACGAGAGACCGTGGCGTGAAAACGCTGTGCGCCAGAGCAGCGGCGGCTGAAATGCTGGTACACTGCGCGACATGGCACTGCTGCTTCCGGCTCTCCTGATCTCTGCTGCGTCGATAGTGCGGCAATCGTCACCCCCAGTGCCGCAGGACGAGTCGCAGCCGACAGCGCAGCGGCTTTCGGCGAATATCGACCCGGCCTTGCAAGCCGACCTACGTAGACTCATGGACGATGTCGGAATGGACCAGCTAATGCGTTTACAAATGGACCAAATGATCACGCCCATGGGGGCCATGCTCAAAACAAATCCGCAGCTCACGCCGGCGTTTGTGGACGAGTTTCTGCGCCGTATCAAGGAGCAACTCCTGGACGGGCGGGTTCAGGATTTAGCAATACAGGAATACGCGAAATTCTTCACGCACGATGAGATTCAGCAGATGATTGCTTATCAGGAATCCCCGGTCGGGCGCAAAGCTAAACAAGTAATGCCGCAAGTGATGTCTGAGATGGGTACCCGAATGACAGCAATGAGCCAAGAACTTGCGAAACAAACCTTGACGGAGATTGCGCAGGAGCATCCGGAATACATCAACAAGCCGGAATGGAATGGCGCAGCGGGTGGAGTGGTCGGCGGCGGCATCGGGAGCGCCCAACGCGCGGAGCCAGACAGGCAGGCAACGCCTCCCACAGGCCAGCGCGTGGACGCGAAGGATGAGGAGGCTCGGCTGATTAAGAAGGTCCCACCTGAGTATCCGCCGCTGGCGAAGGCGGCGAGTGTGCAAGGAACGGTGAAGTTTACGGCGACCATTGGCCCGGATGGGAAGGTGGAAAGCGTCACGCTCATCAGCGGTCACCCGCTGCTCGTTAATGCAGCGAAGCAGGCGGTGCTGCAGTGGCAGTACGAGCCACT